>JBAYIY010000003.1 GCA_041665365.1 Patescibacteria group bacterium | reverse complement strand
GTTAGCGGGATCACCTAGACCGTCATTATCATTATCCTTGTAGTAGGTTTGATTTGTAGAGATAGTAGAATCAGCATCATTACAATCTGTTCCGGTCACACTACCATCATTATCGTAATCATTGTCATTGGTGTCACTACTATTGGTTACATAACCAGTTGGCACAGTGTATGAACAGATCGAAGTTGAAGTAGCGGGATCACCTAAACCGTCATTATCATTATCTTTGTAGTAGGTCTGATTGGCCGAAATTGAAGCATCTCCATCATCACAATCTGTCCCAATTTCACTACCATCGTTATCAAAGTCATTATCATTAGTGTCTGTACCGGATGTTAAAATAGATGAACCAGTTAGACCGTCACCATCAAGATCAACATAGAGATAACCCAGATAGGCCGCACCAGCGTCAGCCCCGGTCGTATCACTAAGTGCATAAGGGGCTCCGATTAAGATATCAGCATAACCATCACCATTAACATCACCCGCTGAAGCTACTGAATTACCAGCCGAATCACCCGATTCTTGACCGACAAACATGGCAGCACTAGTTGATAATGAAGCACTGGATAAATCAGCCTCTTGACCATAGATAAAATAAACTGCACCGGCGGTAAAATACTGGAGAGGTGCCCCAATTAAGATGTCATTATAATTATCATTGTTAACATCGCCGGCTGAAGCGACTGAGAAACCGGCATTGTCGTTAATTGTTTCACCAGTAAATTCTATTGCGTCAGATGACAGTGTATATCCGGAAAAGGAAGTCTGACCATAAACCAAATAAGCAGCCCCGGCATCAGTGCCAGCGTCATCATTATAAGGTGCTCCGATTAAGATATCATCATTACCATCATTATTAACATCACCCGCTGACGCTACTGAGTAACCGGCAGAATCATCAGGTGATGCACCGGTAAATTTAACTGCTTCAGATGCAGTTACTAAAGTAGACAATAACAATTTAGAACTGGTAAAGGAAGTCTGACCATAAACCAAATAAGCGGCACCGGCATCACTAAAACCATTATAAGGTGATCCTATTAGGATATCATCAATATTATCACCATCCACATCTCCCGCTCCAGCTACAGAGAAGCCGGCATTGTCGTTAAGTAACGTACCACTAAATTTTACTGCAGTAGATAAATTGGCACTGGTTAAGTGAATAGGTTTGCCATAAATAACATAAGCAGCACCGGTATGAAGCAAAGAATTACTATAAGGTGCTCCTATTAGGATATCATCAATATTATCACCATCCACATCTCCCGCTGAAGCGACTGAGAAGCCGGCATTATCACTGGCCTTTTCACCAGTAAATTTTACTGCCCCAGATAATGAACCGCCGTATGACGACAATCTTGAGCCTCCATAGATTAAGTAAACAGCACCGGCATTAGTACCTATTGTATCATCCCCTTTTGCTCCGATTAGAATATCATCATAACCATCACCATTAACATCTCCAGCTGAAGCAACGGAATAACCAGCAAAATCATTAGGTGACTCACCGGTAAATTTAACTGCAGTAGATAAATCTGCACTGGTTAAAATACTATCAGTACCATAAATTAAATAAACAGCACCGGTAGATGAATCATTTCCATACGCTCCAACTAAAAAATCATTGTAGCCATCACCGTTAACATCTCCAGCTGAGGCGACTGAGTAACCAGATAAATCATCACCTTGACCGGTAAATTTTTGAAAAGTAGACAAGCTAATATCGGCGGCTGCCACATAAGTGGTAGGCAAAATCAAGCCAAACATTAACACAAATAGTGTTATAAGACGACCCAATATGAGTGTTTTCATAAATCCAGGGTAAATAATTAAGGCTAAAAAATAACTAAGATTAGGGCGACTTTAGTTTATTATTGCTTTTTTGTCAACCCCCAATTACTTACCACCAAACACTTTTCAAACCTAAAAAATACCCAATAATATTGGCAATGATATGTAGTATAGGCGTTATAATCAGTAATATTAACAGGGTTTTTAGATCTATCTGATAAAGCGGATATAAAAATATAATCGCACCAACTATAAAATCAACCTGATCAAATGGAAACCAGGCTACTCCAGGTTTTTTATTAAACCATCTTTTAAAAAAGGATTTTACTAAATCCCCGGTTAATGCCCCAATGCCGAAGACAAAAGCGTACAGCCAAATTGATATTTGGTCATAATCTAAAAGAGAAATATTATCAATTTTGAAATATTTTTGGATATATAACACAAGTAGAGCAGCAAAAAAACCAGTAATAAAACCGCGCCAGGTTTTATGTTCACCAAAATATTTTATAGAAATCGGTTGCCCAAAGGGTAATTTTAATGAACTGGCAAATACTGGCGCCATGTTGGCACAATAAGCCGGTAGAAATAAGTAAATGACTTTTATTAAAGTTAACATCATGCTTTTATTATTTTACCAAACCCTATAATTATGAAAATAATTAATAAAACATCTGAGATATATATTACACCAGGCGTTAATGACCAGGCGAACAAATAATCAAATAGAATGGCCAACAGCACAAACAATCTTGGTCGAACGACAAAACCATATTCTTTATCAACTCGAGCCAGTCGGTATGAAATATAAATAACCAACAAATAAACAATAATAAATAATATGGCCGCAACCTTGTTCACCAAATTAAAATATGAAACATATAAACCAAGTGTCGTAATACCAACGCTATCAAACACCAAATCCATGGCCACACCCATGGCATCACCGTGTTTACCGGATGCGCGCGCTAAACTGCCATCTAAACCATCCAACAAAAAATGTAACCAAATACCAATAACAAACACGACCGGTTGATTTAAAATCACCGCTAACAGAAATGATAGTGCCGCCGTGCTGCCGGATAATACACTTATATGATTAGCCGTAATTTTCCAACGCAACAATTGATTATTTAGTGGTGCTAACCAACTACCCTTCAGCGTTTGAAACCACAGCATGGTTTTGTATTCAAATCTTGAATAGATTTTCATCTCAACTAGTTTAACACAAACTAACAAAACACCCTAGATTGTGCTATGCAATTAACCATTCCCATAATGGTTTAATCTGTACGGTCATACCATTTTTTTCCACCTGACGTTTTTCATTCCAGGTTATTATGGTCAATTTTTTTACCTTGAGTTCAGCGCCGGCCTCTACTAAGGCTTTTATTTCCCGTCGTTCCACTTCCGGATTACTCATATCATAACAGACTTGAATTAAATCCGTGACATTGAGGTCTTGTTTTAAAACAAAATCAACTTCACGATCATTACGGGTTTTGTAATAAAAAATGTCACGATTCGGTTCGTGGCCATGTTTGACCAGCTCAGTGAACACCAAATTTTCCATTAGTCTACCCTTATCTGGGGAATGCTGAATCGCTTTGGCACTGATAAATCCATTATCAACTACATAGACTTTTTTTGGAGATTTTATTCGAACCACGGATTTAGGTGAGTAGCGCAGAAGAGAAAAGATCAAATAGGCTTCTTCTAGATACGTAGTATATTTATCTGTCGTGACAGCACTTTTTAGGTTCAATACTCGTTGCACTTTTTCTATACTATACAAGGAAGAAAACTGATTGATGAAATGTGAGGCTAAGTTACTAATTTCAGTTGCAAATTTCACTTTGTATCTTTTCACTACATCTTTAAACAAAAGGGAGTCAAACAAAATCTTAAGATAATCCTTAGGATTAAGCTGATTGATCACTACTTCAGGGAAACCGCCACGAACCATATAGTCTTCAACCAGCTGTAAAAGTTCACCTTGGTTTTTTGGTAATGAACCATATTCAGGATCAATGACATACTGTTTAGCTCGAAGAAATTCATGAAAATCAAATGGCAATATCTCTATGGGAATATGTCGACCAGTGAGATGTGTGGCCAGTTCTTTGGACAACAAATGAGCATTGGAACCAGTCACGACTAGATTATATCCGACACGATGTAACCGGTTTAAAAATAATTCCCAACGCGGTAAATTTTGAATTTCATCAAACAAAATATGTTTGACATCACCGTAAGCGACATGAAGCTCTCGCATCAACTCATCTGTACTGATACGACTCGGATTAGTTAATTCATCATCATCAAAATTAAAATACATAAATGGCCGATTCTTTAACAGCATAAGAGAAAAGATCGACTTACCAGCTCGGCGCGGTCCTAACACCACCTTAATCAAAGATGGATCCAGCCATTGCTGGCCAACTGAATCCTTAGTTCTACCAATATATTTTTGCAACAACATTGGTTCTTTTTCTTGTTTTTGCCTTGAAACAACGTCTTTGAGCATATTTCTCTATTATCTACATTATAAACACTGTACTGTAGAAAAAATGATTATTTTCTACAGTACAGTTAGTCTACTGTACAAAAAGGATAAAGTCAATGCTCAGGAGCTGGGATTTGAACCCAGGACCAATACGTTAACAGCGTACTGCTCTACCGCTGAGCTACTCCTGAATATACCAGATTGTATGACAGTAAAAAAAAATAGTCAACTCTTACCGTTGATACACAGAATCCATACTTAATGGCTTAGTCGGGATACGACTAGCGCGTACGGGTGATAGTTTTTTGGCCTCTTCAACCATGCGTAAGGCAATATTCCAATAAGATAAATGCCGACCCGGACCGGTGCGTAATTTACCGATGTAGTCGATCTCGTTCCAACCCATTTTAAATAATGACCGGCGTTTGAAACCCATCGGCATTAAATAAACAGCGGCGGCATGGTTGGTTTTGTCTAATTTTTGGAGAGTACCAGTGATATTATCCATGGCTACTTGATAGGGGTACAACCCACCGTACTGGCCTATTTCTGGATGCATGTCATAACCGTGTTGAAACGTAAAATCTTGTGGCACCTGAATGGTGCGACGATGGCGGTGCATATCGCGATAGGAACCAACGTCCATAAGAATATCAAAGGTGACACTGTGGGTATCTAGGGCACGCATCAACTCATCGTGTGATCCCCTTTTACGCGTGCCTAATTCATAAATTTCGGTGAGCTTCTTTTCCGACCAGGTATGAACAACTCGATAAATTTGCTGGTATGAATAATGTGTCACGGAATAAAACAATGTTGTAACCGCATCCACTAACGGATCTTGCTTATGCCAGGCTTGCACATCGTGGCTAGAATCAACTGGTTTGATCTTTAATAGTTCGTGTGCGGCTTGAGTTAAATCTTGTCTGGTTTGCAGCCAATACTTAATCGGTGCGGTATATTTAACCAAACTGGGTAAGGGTGCTTGGGGTTTAAGAATCTTTTTTAAACGGGCATTTTTAATAGATCGTAAGGCGGCATTAATTTCTTTAGTGAAAGGATTAAAGGCCGGTGTATTACACGCCTTTTTTATATCATCGGCCAAATCACGCACTTCTTGATAAGAACTGGAATATAATCTGGAGATCATTTTTTCAACTGTCCGGCCAGATGTAATTTGACCAACACTAGTGAGTGTGCCCAATGGTAATAGATAACGCGCCATATCAAAGGCGCGGGCTTTGGTGGCTCCCTGGTAAGCTGGTTCGGGAATATCTTTTAATAATGGATTTTGTGTTTGCACAGCGGCTAACAACTCTGGATAAAGTTTATTATATTCAGCCATTAAATAAGCAATACCTGTGATATAGGATTTGGGAGCATGAGCTGGGATGTAGACTGCCTCTTTAGAAAAATGTTGGTATCTAGTAGATCGTTCTTGCCCATCCCAGAGTGGTTCATCTACTAAATCCATGGCGGCAATCATAGAAATATTTTCCACGGCCATACTGACATGAGCTAAATCGGCGATCGAGGCATGACCATATTGAAAATAAAAGACTTCAAAAAACTTCTGCATGGCAGCATCACCTTCTAACATTTTTTCTGCCATGGCCGTAAATGTTTCTTTAGCCGGCTTAGCGGATCGACTATACCGCGCTAAACCATACGCACTAGCTTCCGGCGGAAAGGCTAACCCACTAATGGCATAAACATTACGTGGCATGGGGAGAGGTCTTAATAATCTCTTAATTTACGCATACCCACGTGCTGCTGAATCTTGTCGAGGGCTTTGGCTTCAATTTGCCGAATCCGTTCGCGGGTGACACCAAATTCTTGGCCGACTTCTTCTAAAGTGTGTGACACACCATCCACTAAACCAAAACGCATCTCTAATATCTTTTGTTCGCGCGGTGGTAAATCTTTAATGATGTCATAGACGTGGTCTTTTAATAACTGCAACGAGGCGGAGCGATCGGGCGACATGGTTTTTTGATCCTCAATAAAATCACCTAACGTAGAATCTTCGGATTCATCATCGCCGACGGAAGTTTCTAACGAGACGGTTTCTTGAGAAATCTTAATAATCGTATGAACCTTCTCAATTACCTCACCCATTTCGGCAGCAATTTCTTCCGGCAATGGTTCGCGCCCTAAAATCTGGATGAGACCGCGTTCAATCTGTTGGAATTTATTGATTGTCTCCACCATGTGCACAGGGATACGAATAGTGCGTGATTGATCGGCCAGGCTCCGCGTAATGGCCTGGCGAATCCACCAGGTGGCGTAGGTGGAAAATTTATAACCTTTGCGATAATCAAATTTCTCAACGGCCCGATGTAAACCGATGTTACCTTCTTGAATTAAATCTAACAATGATAATGATCGCCCGGTAAATTTTTTCGCAATACTCACCACTAACCGTAAGTTGGCTTCTAATAATTTTCGTTTGGCCTCAAGATCGCCCGCTTCTTTTAATTTTGCCAGACGAATTTCTTCTTCAGTTGATAACAACGGCACTTTACCAATTTCTCGCAGATACATCTGAATAGAATCGCCAGAAATGTCGGATAAATCCATCGCCGCTTTACCGGCTTTTTCACGATTAGCATCAACCAGGCCAACTTTCTTCGCATCTAATCCAAGCACATTACCGTCGGTTTCAATTAATTGAATACTAGATTTTTCTAATTGTCCCAACCACTGTTCAAAGTCTGATACGTAATCTTCTAAATTGTTGAAGGTATATAAAATTTCTGTCTCGGTGAGAAAGTTTCGGGTGCGCCCTTTTTTTAATAACAGCTCAGCGCCTTCAATCGGAAACGGTACCGCCTCAGCTAAAATAACGGCTGCCGTACGAGGAGCAGTGGGTTTTTTTATTTTACGGGCTACTTTCTTAACCAACCGAGGTTTCGGTTTGGTTTTTGGTTTGGCCGCTGGTTTTGACTTGACTGGTTTGGCCGATCGTTTGGGCATAGATATTAACGGGATAGTTCGGTCAATTGTTGTGTAAGTAAATTAGCCTCTTCTAATAATGCGTCCCCTGTGGTGGTGTCTTTTAACTCGATTTCAATATCACGCAAGCGTTGTTGAATGTAACGCTTATGCAATTCTCGAATTCCTTGAATTAGAGCGTCTGCTGTTGGTTCAACATTTACCTGTAAACGCAGCCGATTCAGCCAATCTGTATCAGCCGGACACTCAAACTGACCCGACTTATTATACTGATCTAGCATTCTTATGTAAAGGTCATGCAAGGCTGGATCGGTTACAAACTCAGGATCAAGATAATCGCGCACATAACCAAACTGCTCCGGTAGCAATAAGGTAATTCCAAAGACATACTCAGCTAAACGGGTCGAGCGATCGAGGACTGGTTTTGTTTTGGGCTGATTAGTTTGTGTCACACGTACCACATTACCGTTCGACTTCATACCCTTAGCGATCTTCTCTTGTAAGATCCTAACATCCACATGTACGACATCAGCCAGTTGTTGTAGGTAATGTGCTTGTTCAACCGGGTCGGTTAGTTTAGCCAATTTAGGTAAGAGCCGTTGCACTAACACTTTTTTATGTTCAACCCGGGTTAATTGCAAATCACTACCGGCATGGATAAACCAATAATCAACCAATCCAATGGCATCATGAATAGCCTTTTTAAATAAACTGGCATTAGCACGAATACAATCATCGGGATCTTTATATTGTTCTGGCCAGCGCACAATTTTAATGTTCATACCATGGCGCATGGCTAAATCAATCCCCCGTTCAGCGGCAGCTTGCCCGGCTAAATCTAAATCAAAGGCTAACAACAAATTAGGTGAATACCGTTTGAGTTGCAGAATTTGTTGCTCGGTAAAAGCCGTGCCGGAAGTGGCCACAGTATTGGTAAAACCATGCTGTTGCGCCGTGATCACATCCAGATTGCCCTCAACCACTAAAGTGGCGTGTAATTTTTTTATAGCAGTCTTCGCTCGGAACAACCCGAACACGACATTTGATTTATCATAAATGTCCGACTGCGGTGAGTTGATATATTTACCACCAGTTTCATCCGCCTGTAATGTTCGCGCCGTAAAACCAACTACGGTACCGTGCCCATCATGTAATGGAATCATCAAGCGTCCACGAAACCGATCGTGCCCGTTTATTAACAAGCCGGCGGCGGTTTGATCGGCCTCACTGATACCCTGTTGTTTTAAAAAATCGTGTAGCCTCCCCCACTCTAAATAACTATAGCCTAAACCAAACGCTGCCACACTGTCAGCTGACAAGCCACGTTGCTTAATATATTGTCGGGCAATCTCACCTTCTTTGGATTCTTGCAGAGCTGAACTATAAAATTGTTGCGCCAGACTAATAATGTGCAATAATTTTTGTTTATGATCCTGTTGTGTGGGATTATACTGCGGCAATGTGACATGGGCTTTATCGGCTAATAATTTCAGAGCCTCAACAAAATCTATCCCCTCTATCTCTTGAATAAAAGTAAAAATATCGCCGCCCTTAGCACAACCAAAACAGTGCCAAATTTGTTTCTCACTACTCACCATGAAAGAGGGACTGTTTTCATGATGAAAGGGGCAAATGGCGCGCCAATTACTGCCGGCTTTTTGCAATTTTAAATACTCCGATAACAACTCAATTATATCAAGACGCTGCTTAATTTGTTCGATAATTACATCAGCCATGGGTGTGTACATTAGCCTATCTTCCCGTTTACTTCAAGGGTTGATACAATCACCCCTATGAATCGTAGCGTCGGCCGCAATGCCATGCTTTTGGCCGGTACCTCGGCCGGTAGTTATATATTAGGTCTAGCGCGTGATCGTCTCTTGGCGCAAACCTTTGGCGCCAGCCGCGATGTGGATTTATTTAATTCCGCCTTCTTGTTGCCTGATTTAATCATGAACCTGTTTGCGGCGGCTCTAACCACGGCCTTTATTCCTGTATTTGCTCAACTACTAAAACAGGGTAAGGCACCTGCTTACCAAGCCAGTAACGCCATTCTCACGGTTGTGGCTGTAGCTTTATGTCTGGTAGATGTGGTGGCTTTTATGATTATGCCTTGGATCACACCTTTGGTGGCACCAGGTTTTTCTGCAACTGAATTGGCTCAACTTACTACACTGACACGAATATTATTGTTATCACCTTTGTTGTTTGGTATCAGTACTTTGTTTGGCGCCATTCTGCAAGGCCAACACCGGTTCTTGGCCTACGCGCTGTCACCCATGTTGTATAATTTAGGTATCGTGATCGGGATAATATTTTTCGCCAAACCATTTGGTATTCGCGGCGTGGTGTTTGGTGTAGTGCTTGGCGCCATGTTACATCTTATTATTAGGTTGGTAGCTACACTCCGCCTCGGTTATACACCCGAGTTTATCCAACAATCATTCAAACATCCGGCGGTTAAACAAACTTTGTTATTAATGGGTCCACGCGTCATTGGTTTACTGGCGATCCAAGCTAGTTTATGGACATTTAATGCGATTGGTTCTACTTTACAACCGGGCAGCGTCGCGATTTTTAATTTCGCACGTAATTTTCAAAGTTTACCAGTGAGCTTTATAGGCATTGCTTTGGCCACAGTTATTTTTCCTGTACTGGCTAGTGACTCGTCAGAATTAATGAATAACACACGTAAAGCATTACGCATGATTTTTTTTCTCACGTTACCAGCGATGGTGGGTATGATGTTTGTTAGCCAACCACTCATTACAGTTTTTCTTGGTGGCGGCGCCTTTGATGCCGCCGCGATTCAGACAACCGCGATCACTTTAATCGTTTTTTCTTTACTAATCCCCTTAGAAAGTCTCCAACATATTTTAGCGCGCGCCTTTTACGCTAAGCACGATACCAAAACTCCCGCCGTTATTACAATTATCGGTGCTGTCGTAAATGTGATCGGATGTGTCGTGGCAACTAGTTTCTGGGGTGTGACAGGTTTAGCGGTGGGTTTTGTGATTATGACATTAATCATAGATATTTTATTCGTCTGGAAATTACCCCACATCATTGATTATAGTATTATAAAAAATGGTGCCCAAAATGTGGTCGGCTGTTTGGTAATGGCAATTTTGGTAGGGGCAATTAAATCAGTAGGGGTAATTCATGAATTACCCCTACTGATTGGTATGGCCGGAACTGGCATCATCACATATAATATTGTTATGTATTTATTAAAAAACCAAGAATTATCAATCATTTTAAAACAAGTTCATTTAAGAAAATCATCATGAAAAAGATTATAATCATTATTATTGTTTTATTACTAGCTAGTCTTGGTATGGTGGTATGGCTGAAACGCGTCACCATTAAAGATTGGTTAATACCAAAACCGGTTGTGCCGGTGGCGGTAACCCGTGAAGAAATTCCGGTTCCGGTAGAGACGTTGCATGCAACGTCTCTACCGGAACAACCGGTTGTTCCAATCACACCACCCGATGAATTTAATTTATCGATCCCTTTTACATCTCAAGCACCATCCACGAACTGGGATGCCACTCATGAAGAAGCCTGTGAAGAAGCGTCTATGTTAATGGCGGCTAGGTTTTTAGAGAATCGAGGTATTGTAGATAAAAACGATGCCGAACAAGCCATCTTGGATATTATCGATACTGAAGAAACGGATTTTGGTTATGGCCCCAGTCTGACTGCTGCCCAAACTTCTGAAGTGTTAAATTACATTTATGATGATCTGACAAGTGAGGTGATCTATGATTTTACGTGGGATGATATTAAACAAGCTATCAGCCAAGGTTACCCAGTACTGGTGCCCGCCGCCGGACGTGAATTGGGTAATCCAAATTTTACCGCCCCCGGACCGCTTTACCACATGTTAGTAATTAAAGGTTACACACCTGATTATGTTATTACCAATGACCCCGGTACCAGAAAGGGTGCCGACTATACCTATGACTATGATAAGTTTTATGATGCCATTCACGATTGGAATGATGGCAATGTTCCCACTGGTCAAAAAGCCATTATTATTGTTAAACCTATATGACACAAAACCAATTTGAAAAATTCATTGTCTATTTCACCTTCGTTTATGTCTCGATCTTTTCGTTGCACTCTCTGCTCAAAGGCAATGTTGAATTTATTTATGATACGGCACTAATTGTTTTGTCGATTGGATTGATTGTTTATATTAATCGCCGACTGCATTTTTACCCGATTCTACTCACCTCATTATCTCTGCTTGGGTTACTGCATTTGCTCGGCAGCAATGCTTATTTAGGTGATATTAGATTATATGATTTCTATTTAATACCAGGTTTGTTTCGGTATGATAATTTTGTTCATATGGTAGGTAGTGCCATTATGGTGATGCTGGCTCATGCCTTGCTTTTTCCCGTGCTTAATATCACCTTTGAACGGAGACGCGGTTATTTTATTTTATTGTTAGTACTAGTTGGCATGGGTTTAGGTGCTGTGAATGAATTAATTGAGTTTATTGCGGTGTTGATTTTTAATATCGGAAAACAAGTGGGTGATTACACTAATACTTTATTAGATATCACGTATAACACCGTTGGCTCGGCCATTATGGCAACCATCCTAGTGGTTAACCATTGGCGTTTGGCTGGAAAAAACAGAAAAAGCCCGAGATGAGATCAGTGTGACCATCAACCTCGAGCTTGTTCCCCCTAACTTATTGCGACTACTCGCAGGTCAACCCATCGTCGACCCACCCGTCGCAGTCATCATCGACGTTATTGCAGACCTCCGCCACCCGCGGATAGATCTCCGCGTTGGTGTCGTCACAGTCGGCCGGCCAGTCGCTGTAGCCGGGCGGCTGGTAACAGGCTGAGACGGGTTCGGCGAGTTCGTCGCCGTAGCCGTCACCATCGACGTCGGGATACCACTCATGGGTATCCCAGGCATCGATGTCGACGATGCCGTCGCAGTTGTCGTCGATGCTGTTGCAGTGCTCGGGCACGGCCGGATTGACTGAGATGTTACTATCATCGCAGTCGCCGTCGCGCCAGGTATACCGCCCGCGTGGTTCGCGACAGTCGAGGATGGGTTCTGACCCATCTTCTCCGTAGCTGTCGCCATCGTCGTCGGGATACCACTCCAACATTGGAAGGTCTTCGTCGACCTCCCCGTTGCAGTCGTTGTCGATCTCGTCGCAGACCTCGACAGCGTACGGGCTCACGGCCGAGTCAGCATCGTCGCAGTCGGCGGGTTCGAGATACCCGTCACAGTCCGCGTCGACCTCCCCTCCACAAAACTCGTACCAGAGTGCAGTAGCGGTGCCCCCTCCGCCCGGGGTGGTGTGCTTGTCACACCCAACCAGGCCAAAAATCACGAAAAAAACCGGACAAAACACATGAAAGAACTTATTGAACACGTCTCTCTCCGTATTTGGGGTACCTTAATATCAGTTATTGATCAATAAGTCAACTTTAAATAATGTATAGATTTGTATAGATTTGACAAAAATGTATAGTTTTGTATAATATATGAATATATGTACAATTTTACTGAACAATTCCTTACTATTAGCCAAGCAGCAGAATACTTAGGGATTACTGAAACAACCTTGCGCCGCTGGGATAAAAATGGTTCTTTTAGCTCAACATTTATTTCACCTGGTGGACATCGGTATTATTCGCTGGCTGATTTGGGTAAGAAGACAAAAGGCATTTTTCGTTTAGGTCAAGATTGGGCTAGTGCCATTACTCCCCCAGCATTGGCTAAAGAGTTTTATTGTCCAACTAGTGATATATTTAAAGCTCGGCTCGAACATTTGGCTTATGAATTAACTAATACAAAGTCTGTGCAAAATATTGCTTCACTCATTTCTTCGGCGGCTGGTGAAATTGGAAATAATTCATATGATCACAACATCGGTAACTGGCCAGATATTACAGGAACATTTTTTGCCTACGATATCGGTAAACGTATGGTAGTATTAGCTGACCGTGGTGTTGGTATTTTAACAACGTTGCGCCGTATTAAACACGACTTAAAAAACGATGCAGAAGCACTAAATGTTGCCTTTACTGAAGTGCTGAGTAGCAGAAAATCAGAACATCGCGGCAATGGTTTAAAATATGTTAAAGCGGCCATTGAAAAGGCTCGAGCCAATTTAAGCTTTCAGACTGGTGATGCCATCTTGACGATCTCTCCAGATAAAACCGATTTTAAAATTTTGTCTGCTGCCACAACTGTACATGGTTGTTTATCATTGTTAAAATTTTAATTAAAATAACTATGAATATATTTTTAAAAAAATTTGGTACTGTGCTAGCCTCACGCCAGGCTGGCAAAGAAGCTTATGCCGCTTTTTTGCCAATTTTATCTGAAATTAATAAAACAGAAGCAGTGATCTTAGATTTTTCAGAGGTCATTTCATTTTCACCGTCTTGGGGCGATGAGTTCATTACTCCGTTATACAAAAAATTTGGCAAAAAATTATCTCTAAAAAATACTACCAATCCGTCCGTAGCTTTAACTATTTCAACTTTGGAAAAAATTCATAACTACCCAAAAATAAAACAACTCTAATAATAATCTAAAGAGTGTACAAAATCCCAATAAAGTGCTAAAAACCTTAGGTAAGGAGAGATCGCATAGTTGGTCTAGTGCGCACGCTTGGAAAGCGTGTATACCGCAAGGTATCGAGGGTTCGAATCCCTCTCTCTCCGCCAAACTACGTCCTTCAGCAACTTCAGGACTTCGTTTGGCAGGCCAGACGAAACTTAGTGCAGTCTGGCAGGCCAGACGAAACTTAGTGCAGTCTGGCAGGCCAGACGAAACTTAGTGCAGTCTGGCAGGCCAGAAGTGCTTAATAAATAATATTCGTTATGTGGTATGTCTATTTTCTTAAAAGCCAAGTAAAAAAGAATTGGGTTTATGTTGGTTCAACGAATGATCTCAATCGAAGATTAAAGGAACATCAGACTGGAGAATCGTTGGCTACTAAGCCATATTCTCCTTTACTTCTTTACTTTTTGGTTTGTGCACTGTCCGATACACGATGAACCAATTCCCCACTGTAATAAACGCCCCACTGGCAATCAAGGCTAATACTATCCAACGCCATAGCGTCACCGTATCATATTTTTCTTGCACATTGAGATCCACTAACTGCTCTTCAGTTTGAGTCGTATCGGTCGCTGATCGCATCGCTACTGTCACATCGAAGTTGGGCAGTACACTCACCGGTAGAATCAAACTCCACTGACCAGCATGATTGGTGGTCACATAACGGAATGGTTGATTGGGACAAATCGAGACACTATACTGTTGGTCGGCTGAAGCTGAACCCACTAATTCTAAGGCTTGCGTGTCCTGAAAAGTGATATACTGATCAGTCAATGGTTGGTTATTCACCAATCTAGCCATGATATTGGTTTGGCGTAAATGCCCACGCGCTTGCACCTGCCGACTTTGCGGCACCGGCACAAACAAAAAGATGACCACTACCACCACGGTCACCAGGTGAAGTAAAATCAATTTGCTAGACAGCGTCGTACTACTGTGCCGAACGCGTAACACTATCCAGGCGGCTATATTCAACTGTAGTAATAAAGCGATGGCAATAAAATTTATCCAATAATTGGTCGACTGAGCCGTAGGTGCATTATCTACATTGACGTGTGCTACCACAATTTGGTCTACTTCCACATTACCTTGTGTGACACTGGCGGTAATCACATTATCACCTTGGAGTAATAAGTCGCGCGGCACTACCATAATCCAGGCGCCGGTTTCATCACTAGTAGTCGTTAAAATGGTATAACAAATTTGGATCGTAATGGTACTATTCGGTACAGTGGTGCCACGAAAGGTTAATGTTTCGGTTGCGGTCGGCAAGGCTAATGCACCCGTTGGAACTGAGCTTGGATCATCGGTCAGATATATCACCGCTTGATTCTCTGGTAATACTTCATTATTTAAATCTGTGACCACAAAATTATCCACCAACTCTTGCTGCTCTGGCGTTAACTTGATAGGTTTTGGAGTTTTGACATCCGTCGTGGTGTCAGTAGTGGTGTCAGTAGTGGTGTCAGTGTTTGTATTCGTGTTGTCTTGACGGATGCTACTACTGACAAAACTGAAATTAACAGTGGCACTACCACCACGGGTCAAGCTAGTCGTTTTTTGTTGTGTGTAGGCCGTCACTACATAATCCCCACTCGCTAAGCCACTCAATACATAATACCCATTAGCATCGGTGAGTGTTGAGAAGGTTTGTTGATCGCCCCATTGTAATGTGATCAACACGTTGGTGATTCCAACACCAGCGCCATCAGTTACTTGGCCAGAGATAGTGCCGGATACTACAGGGACTACCACACTATCCGACAACACCGAGGCCGTTATTTCGTTAGCGATTAATTCTGCCGGATCAAGTACTATTGAATCATGATCATAAGGTTCGGCTACACCCAACTGATAGCTGACTGTGCCTGTGCCACCTACCGGGATGGTGCCCAGGTCAAAACTGATCTGGTCGGCCTGTTGTGTGGCCGGTATCGAACTGCTGAGCAAAGTTGTTTCGCCAGGGATCGTATCAGACAACACCACACTGGTAGCGTCACCATCACCTGTATTGCTATAACTGAGTGATATAGTCATAGTTTCACCTGGTTGTATAGTGGTACTGACCGTTTGTACCCGCTGTAACCAGTTACTCACTTCGGCATGTAATCCATTAATGACGAGGGCAGGAACAAACACAAGCGCTGCCAGATAGATAATACTACGAGCGGTTACTAACCGACGTCTGAAACTCGTATACGAAGTGGTGATAGTGCCATGACCCGATTTATGAATCCGCTTAAATGCCACTGGCACATCGTGTAGTAAGGCTGTCACGAAATTTTTCGGATGACGAGCCAATCCTAATATAACCAGCGCGGCGGAGAGTAATATCGTCAGTGATCCGATTAACACCATGAACGATTGGTCAGCGATTTGGTCTGGACTAATAATCGCAAACCCACTGGCCTGAGCTGGTTGGATCAAGAATAAGGCAGCAAAGTTGATGCCAAACCAAGCAATCTGTTCGGCCGGTAATTCTACCGTTTTGGCTAACTGTAGGTCAGGACTATAACTGACATTGGTGGAAAAGCTTTGTATCTCAGACCAATTTGACTTAGCATCCAGTGGATCAATGGTTCGTACCACATAGTAATAGGTCTTCTCATCAGTTAAATCTGGAGAAATTTTTACAGATTTACTACCGGCAGAAGTACTAGCTGTAAAATGATAATTATTTTGCGGATCAGCATCCGAACCGAACCGTATCTCATACGACAATTCACTTGTAGTATGATCCGGATCAGAGGCTGCTTGCCAGGAAATAGTCGGCGACAATGAAGCTGTCACATCCTGACAACACGGCGAAAAAATGGTGGGCGCTTCTGGTGCATCATTAATACTTTCTACTGTCAGAGTTACCTGATTAGACTTAGTTTGCCCAATAGAATTTTGCGCCACAAATTTCATTGTATCCGTACCATGCCAATCCGCATCAGGAACAAGCGTTACCTGTCCATCACTCCCAATTGTCACTGTAATATTGTCAGCCCCGGCCACACTGTAACTAAGCCCCTCTGTGGTGGGATCAGTAAAATAATCATCCAAATTAAAGACATTAGTTAAAGTAGTATCTTCATCCCAAGTTTGATCCGGAATGGTACCAGAAAACTGTGGTGGTAAATCTTCATCAATATTAGTCAGTGACACATCAGCTATGGTGACCCCACTATAAGCCGTATCACTCGAAGTGGTTGGACCTAATTGGATTGAATAATTAATGTTACCATCTGAACTAGAATCATCTACTCCTGTCACTGTAATAGTTTGTGCCACATTCCAGTTTCCAGTAGTAAAAGTGAGTGCCGCCGTGGAAACACTACCTTCAGTGGTATCTGAACTGACTACAGGTATAGTCACGTCATTTTGTGGCAGACAAGCTAACACCACTGTGAAAGTAGTTGTATCACCTAATTCGGATGTGGTGGCTGATGCGGGTGTACTAACTGTGACACCATTATCAACTCCAAATGTTTGTGTGACATAAGCTGATGTTTGACTAAGAAAATCAATGGTTTGCACCCGCATAGAATAACTTCCGTCTGTTAACGTTTGTCCAGCAGAACCAGTGGTATATACACCAGAGCCAACGGCTTGGCCAACTACAAATGAGGCTGTGCCTTGAGCAGCTAACCCTGAGTTGTAATCAACCACGGGTGATGAAAAATCTGCATCATTATCTATCTGAATGTGATAACCAACCGTATCTACGACATCACTATCTGTTAACGTAAAAGAAAACTCTGGAGTACTATCTGATCCACAACCCCCAAACAGACTGGAGGTTTGCAGATCGGTTGGTGTAGTCGGCGCTATATCCGTGATAGTATACACAGCACTAAACATGGATGTATCATTGCTGCCATCTCGGGCGGTTGCGACCAAAGTATTATTAGCCGCTGTATAGGGGGCACTGATCGTAGTTGACCAATTACCAGACCCATTCGCAGTGGCGGCATTAAGATAGGTTTCTCCTTCATCGGTGGAGGCATCAAATAATTCAACTACCGCACTGGCCGGAGCGGTTCCGGAAATAGTTAAATCTGATCCACTTGGTGCCCAACTAGTAATGACTGGGGCACTCATATCATTATTTGAGCCATCACCGGGAAGAAAAATACCTTCAAGTAGATTAGAAAACATCTTATTATGGCTAATTAAATTGCCATCGCTGGATACCCCGCTTAGTTCAATACCATAAGAACCGTTAGACGCAATAACATTGCCTTCAGCTATAGTATCACCACCAATAGTGTTACTTGAACTATTGGAAACGTCAGGAGCACCATCGTACCACGCAATGCCTGCTTCACCATTAGCAAACTCTGTCACTCCATCTGGACCGGTGCCAATATAGTTGCCAGCGATCGTATTACTATTGCCGGTGGCCATGACCACTCCATAAGTATAATTACCAGAAATAACATTAGCCTCAGCGGCATCATTCACCCCATCGCCATTCGTACCGATACGATTGTCACTGGATGTACCCGCCCCAGGCCATATTCGACCAATACTAATACCATAGCGATTACCACCATATGAGCCACCAACTGTGCCCGTACCAGCAGTATTCAAACCAATATAATTACCGGCAATCACAGTATTGGAAGACCCTTGTTCCATGAAAATACCCACCTGATTACCGGAAATAATGTTGCGCTCGGCACTATCGGACACACCATCGGCATTGGTACCAATTACAATGCCTGAATCTGTTCCATCAATCCGAATACCATGGGTATTGCCCAGCGCGGCTGTGCCTGAATAATCTGTACCAATCTTATTGCCCGCAACTGTGATAGTTGCCACGGTACTGATATACAGACCATCGGCGCCAGTACCACCAGCTATGACATTGCCTTCTACGGTATCTCCATTACCATCGCCGTTTGTGCCAATAATATTATTATTGCCGGATACAAGTACATTACGTAAATTTCCATGCAGGACTGTACCGGTAATATCCGTGCCAAAATAATTTCCCGCCACAGTATTACTTGGACTAATCACCTCTAAGCCATAATAAAAATTACCAGAATGACCGGATGAAACATTTCTTTCATAGGTATCACTGACACCATCGCCATTGGTGCCCACTCGATTCGAACCGGTGCCAAACAACAAGATACCATTCAAAGTATTGCGGACAGTAGTGGTGCCAACACCATTCAGACCGACAATATTACCAGTAATAGTATCTGAACCACCACCATTAATGTTAATCCCACTTTGATCATTCCCTGACACAATATTGCCTTCAATCGTATCGCTGGTGCCATCACCATTGGTGCCGATGATGGTTGATGAGACTGTTGCATAAACACCGTTACCTAAGTTACCCAGATCAGTGCTGGCATCACTAGCTAGGCCAATTATATTCGCTGAAACTTTACTACCTGTGCCACCGGCAATGTTAATGCCATAAGTACTATTGCCAGAGATCAAGTTACGTTCCGCTACGTCAGTCACACCATCACCATCGGTACCCACGATAACTGTAGCGCCAGTGACAGCCGCTACTCCATTGCCAGAATTTCCCTGATCCAGTGTTCCGGTAACATCTGTTCCAATAAAACAACCCTGCACTTTCAAGTTAGTCGCTCCTGCTCCCGTAGCCAACACACCATTGCTACCAAAGCGCATTATGTCTAAGCCCTTAATTACTACATTAGCTACCCCATTGATTTTTAGTCCATTAGCTGCTCCACCGGCTGAGGTACCATCCAGCACGATTCGTAAAGTTGTATTTAATCCATTGATACCAGTCACAACACTGCCATTGGCTGTAGTATTAGCGACTGCTCCAGTTTGAGTATACCCATTGATTGTCATTGAGGCGCCGGTAATATCTGGTAAGGCACTGGCAGGAGTAATCGTACAAACCCCACCGGCACCGGTACAGCCAGCATCCGTGCCGCCATTGATATTAAACTCAATGCTATTGCCGGAAGCACCATTGGCTGTTGTAATCGCTTCACGTAACGAACAATCTGCATCACAAGTGCCATCATTGGTATCCGCAGTTTTACTGACGGTGTAGGTGGCTGCTAACGCGGAGTGCGCTGATAACAATCCAAAAACAACAACACTAACAAATACTGGAAAAACGCTGAAATTCATGTTATGACGTTGCCAAACCATACGGCATATTATACTGATTTATTGATATAAAGTCACCTACTGGAAAAAATCAAAGTTGTTTAAGAAGAGTTAGAGAAATTATACAGTTAGTACAAAACCTTATCTAAAAGATGTTACTGTCCGTGAATTATAATAATCCCAAATACAATAGTTAGGATAATCGAGTTTTCAAATATACTAGTAGTAACGCCAAAAATGCCACCAATGCCGTTATTGGCCAAAAATAATTGCGCCTAATATTAGTGGCGTTCTCTCCAGTATATACGGTCGTACTATTGTTTGCTGCATCTACTGCTCGAATCAGTATTGGTTGCGTAATATCTTTTTGTTCCAACTGGTAAGGTCCTTTCGTTATAATAGTGGTTGTTCCCCCTTTAACTATTTCATAATGATCAATACCAGAAACGGAATCACTGGTATCGAAAACAAGAAATGGCTGACCGTTAAATTCATGTTCTGTTTGACTTACGAGCGGGATAAATGAAGTCGGTGGTGTACTGTCCACCATAATTTTTCGAATCACTGGTTCTGCCCAGCCAGCTTCATTGGATAACCATTCTTTAATCATAAAATAATGCACTCCATCAGACAAATTGGAGATAGTATATTCCCCGGTCACAACTTGTGGGGTATCATCTGCAATGTCATCAGGTAGTTGTTCTAAATCAGATGTGACATGAAAGCTATATAACGCATCGGGTTTTTTCTCCCACTGTGCACTAAACTCATTAAGTTGATACCATTTATTTTCATCTGGATGCGTTGCTGAAGTCACTATCAAACTAACAGGAGCGGCTGATATGATATCGTAAACCGGCTCTTTGAATGACACAGTAGTCTGCGTAGCCAGACCATCATTCAAGTACACAGCCGTTTGATTTGGATTAAAGCTAAATTGCACAGTACCAGCCTGTTTAGGACGAACTTCCAGAGTTAATACTTGCCCGGTATCGATCAAACTACCATTCGGTATACCAGCTGCAAAAGTGATGCTGCCAGCAGCAGCATTGATGCTTGGTTCCTCTGGCCATAATGTCAACGATGATCCACCGTGATACACGGCAATAACTTCCACAACATCTGGCGGATATTGAATAGTCGCTTGCACCAAGTTCACTACCTCCCCATCACTACTAATATGAAGATTAATCATTTGGTTTGACCCTACTGACCAAACAGCCGTGTTCGGTTCAAAGTACAAGCTAGCTGCGGAGGCCGCCGTAGTATTTAACAAAAGTAACAAGCTACAACTTAGAGTATAAATAAAACTATTCACGAAAAAACGTTTCATAGGTATGAGTTCATCCGGTCCAATAATATAACATGATACTAAAATCCACCACATCAACTAACCCATTGCCATTGATATCGGCCCGGGCATTACTCGGATTAGCCTGATTCCACCAATACAACAAGACGCTAAAATCTATCAAATCTACTTCCCCATCACAATTAATATCACTATCTAAAGAGTTGGCGCAAGTTGAGGTGTTTGCTTCATTCGAAACAGTAAAGACAAGTGTTTTACTAGGATCAGAAATTGTTCCGTCTGACGCAACGACACGACTATAAGTTGTGTATCTACCCTCGCCTACAGTACTACCTAAGATGGATTTTGAGTAAAACCCGTTATGATTAGCCTGTTTATTAAAAATTGTCTGCTGATTATTTTCTGCCTTAATAAATATGTTGACGCGACTATCTGAAACACTAGTGCCAAGTATTGTAGTTATTTCATCTAAAAAAATATTATTACGAGTAATTGCAATGGTTGGCCCTAAATAAATACCAGAGATGGTAATGGTCACTCCTTTGCTTATAGCCACAGTAACATTTATATCTGGGCCTTTTCGTCCTTTTATGTCTTCCCCGTGGACAGAGAAAGTATAAATACCTGGATTAATGTTGTTAATGGTCACAGTGAACCATCCTTGGGAGTCAGCTGGAGTAATCGCTATTATTTTTCCATTTTCTCGGATAGAAACATTAGTTGTTGGATAAGCAAACCCCTCAATAATGACGGTTGTAATTGGCTCTTCTGGTGAGGATCCAGTCACTGTAGCAGTCAAACTAACACCAATGGCCTGAGTTAAAAGTGGCTGCGAAATAAAAAAACTTGAACTAACACATAATACAGTCAGAAGAAAACGAATTTGTTGTTTAGTCACTTCCTTCACTGCAAATGAAAATTTATTTACTCTGTCCATGTCGAATGATCCAACGATTGTAGCCTTTAATCATTCTAATTAAACCTAACAAAATAATTATAGCACCAACACAAAATATTATCAGAAGCCTCCAGGGAATTACCCAAAAACTAACCACTGCTTGTTTTGTAATTTGATTATCTTGTCCCGCCACTAGTGAAGCGGAGGCAGTATATTTTCCAAAAGCAAAATTATCTTTTTCATTTTTTAACTCCTCCCAAAATTGTCCTAACCAATTATTCGTTGTATGCAAAACTGGTGCTTTTTCCCAAACCGTTTGGTAACTTCTGGCAGTCTTAGGCAAAGTAGCTGAACCAACCGTATTGATATCGAGTGTTTTAACGGTTTTTCCAAAAATATTTTGGATGGTAATAGTACCAGAAGGCCGAATGTGTACATTACCAGTATTATTGAATGTCAGTTGTAGTTGCACTGGCAAATAATTAAAATAAACAGACTTATCGACGGTTAAAAAACTATCAATGCTGCCTGCCTCTGTAATGTCTCCGGCTACATTAGATAAGATGAGTGTACCTAATTTAGAACCAATTTTGACCTTACCTGGTTCTTTGATTTGGGGTGGGTTATTAGAGAAAAATATAATCGCATAATGCCCACCTGGATCAGCCTCTGCTGGTGGGTTAATAATAAACGGAACACTTCTTCGTTCTTTTGGTTGCAGCACAAAGGGACCTGGTTCAACTTGGATCCAAGTTGCGACATCAGTTAATTCCAATCCAAATTCATACTGTGGTTTTGTTCCGTCATCGGATGCCGTAAAGTTCGTTATTTCAGTATAAAGTGTAACAGGATAGTCTGTTTCATTAAACAGTTTAATCTGATCATTATAAGGTACACCTGGAGTGAGATCGATTTCCATGGAGGGTGGAATGATAGTGAGTGCCTGAGCCGGTGATGTGCAGAATAAAAAGCCAAACCCAACTAAAACGACCATCATTATCACATTGTATCTCTTTAACAATGATTTTTTCATCGTTTCAAATTTCTAAGAAAAAAGTTTTAAAAAGTTCCTGTTGCAATGTAAGTAATGTCGGTAGTGTAGGTACCGGCCTCAGTGGTGGCGGCAATATTGGCAATGTAGTATGCACTAATAGTTTCAGTAGCAGTGGCACCAAGCTCGCTAAAGAATGGAGTAGTTGCTCCAGCAATGAACTTATATTCAGCTGAACTATTGGCATCATAAGCAGGGACAATAGTACCATCTCCGTTAGTGGTAACACCAAAAGCAAATTGTTCCGAATTTGGTGTGCCGTCATCATCACTAGCAATAGTGGCAACATCAATTGTGTCAGCATCAGCATTGGTCAGTGTGGTTCCATTATAAGTGATTGAGTAACCAGTAGTGGCATTAGTAGCAATGCTAAAGGTATGAGCAATGGTTGGAGTAGTATCAGCACCAACTAAATCCCCTGTAGCAAACCTGGCGTTAGCCGTGGTCAATGTGCCAAAACCAATTGCGGTATCACTGATCGCAAAGGTAAGTGTAGGATTAACAGTAGACGTGATATTAACACTATCATCGGCAATAATAGATACAGCGTAAGACCCAGCGTCTGTCATAGTGCCTCCAATGGCTATCTTATAAGCACCTACTCCTGGGTTATCAATTCGGTTAGCTCCTGTACCAGAAGAGGCTGCGTTCGTACCGATCTCAATTGTAACAGTTTCTGAGCCAGTAAAATCTCCTCCGTCAGCAGCACACAAATTAATAGTAATAACTTGGGCACCAGGGCTAGCAATACCGGCTTTTTCTGAACCCGTACAGTCAGCCGCGGTCGTTAATTCCCCTTCCGTTGAACCAGCAATGTCAATATCATCTTCAATAATACCAGTTAAATCGAACCCGGCCGGGAATGTCAATGTAATGGTTGATCCATTTGTAATGGCGGACGGTGAGATAAATGAGATGGTGTGGTTTGCATTGGCTGTAGCAGTTTCAGTACTCATTACGTCTTTTGTATTGGTCAATGAAGCGGCTTGAACCTGACGTAATGGCAATAAAAAGCCTAATACCATCACCAGAACAATCACACTTCCAAATATTTGCATTCTTCTTTTCATAATTTTTATTATTATTATAATGGGATTATTATAGCACACAATACAATCGAGATCAACCCCTCACATAAACCTGTAGCCAATCATAAAAAATTTTGTTAGTATCTCTTAATATGACGTTTAGTAAAAACAGTACTGTTTTCACTTTCACCTTGATCGTTGGGTTACTAGTTTGGTTAATTCCTTCATCCGCCTGGGCAATGGCCACATTGGGATTATCACCTGCCACGGGAACCATGAAAATTGGCGAGACCAAAACTGTTGCCGTGGCTATCAATACAGGTGGTGTGGCAATAAATGCAGCTCAAGCTACCGTTACTTATCCGGGTGACAAATTAGAAGTTGTTAGTGTTAGTAAGGGTGGTATTTTTACCCTCTGGACGTCAGAACCATCTTATTCCAGTAGCACCATTTCCTTTTCCGGTGGAGTTGCCTCACCTGGTTATAGCGGGCATGGCACTATTATTAGTATCACCTTTAAAGCCAGGGCTAATGGATCAGCTGTACTCAGTGTTGTTGGTGGAAAAATTTTGGCCAATGATGGGTTAGGAACGAATATATATGGCGGGGCTGCTGGAGCCACTTACAATATCGCAGCACAAACATTACCACCGCCAGTATCAGTTGAAAACAAGGCCAAATATATTAAGCCAGAAGAAACACTAACAGAAGAGGAAAAAACGACAGCTGAGAAGACCTTGCCATCACCCATGCCAATTACTATTAATGGCATACAATCTGAGCAAAAGCAGTGGTATAACAATGATGACGGTACAATTAGTTTCGATCCAATTGTTGGGGCGACCCGTTTTAGTTGGAGCTATGATGATAAACTGGATACTGTTCCAGATGATACTGTGGAAGGAACCAACAACGTTGCCGAGTTGCCAAACAGCCAGGATGGCATTTGGTATTTTCATGTGAAATCAGGCAATGACACCAGTTGGGGCGAAACTCGCCACTATACGATAATGATAGATAATACTCCTCCAAAAGTATTTACAATTAATTTAAATGCGGATTCTATTACAAAAAATCGTCGACCAACTTTTAATTTTTACACAGCAGATGAGACTTCAGGTATAGATTTTTATACAGTGCTAGTTGATAGCCAAGTAATATTTGCCAAGATTACACCAGCCAAACTGACTAATATAACCTTAGATGAACAATCGTATGGTGAGCATACCATTACTGTTTTGGCTTTAGACAAAGCTGGAAATGTTACTGACGCCAAAACAACTATAACAATTGTTGAACAATGGCCAGGGGTTGGCTTTTATCTTGGAATAATTTTTATTACATATTATTGGTTAGCGATTGTTTTGTTCATACTACTCATCATTGTGTTGGTGTATCTCTGGATCTTTGGGTTCATTCATAAAAGACGGTCGGTACATCTGCACAATCATAAAAATACCAAAACACATACTAAATAAGATGGCTGCACTTAGACATCAACGTAACTTACCTAGCACCTTTAGTTTAGTGATCTTTTTTATTATCTTGTTGATTGGTTGGAAAACAATACCTTCAGTTAAGGCCGAGAAAAATAACAGCCTAACCTTAACTGTTCAACCGACTAATTGCGTCGGTTGGGAACATGCGGCTCAGGCTACCACGATTGATTTATTAGGCAGTGACGGAAAAAAACAATTTTCTGAACAAAACTCGGCTGTCTTTTATAATCAACCAGCGGAACAGATAACTACAGCCAATCCAAGTATTGTGTGTTCTGACTTTGTTTGGCCTAGTAACATTCCTGATGGACAAACACTGGATAAAGTTGAGGTTATTTTTTCTCTCGCGCTTGATGGATATACGGACAATGAAGACGTTGTCTCATTATTTGTCCAAACAACTGACAACACTTGGCTACCATTGGATTCTTTCGCCTTCGTTGAGGATAATGATAATGCGAAACATGGTGGGTATTGGACATATCCCTTAACCCTAGATGCAAATAATATTCAAACCACGTTGTCTCAACTAAAAATCAAAGTTGCATATGATGCGGTGCCCACAGACCAATCCACACAAGCGTTGCTGGATGGTGTGGCAGTACAGTTAGAGTTTCAACGTCCTGAAAAACCATCACTTGACGAAGCAATCACACTACCCGCTCCCGATTTTGAACAAGGCCAAACACCTAGTGTTACTGTAGCGGGTATTAAAGATGAGGATTTTTGGGGAAAACTAGGTTTTACTACTGAGCAACGCACAGTTGAACAAATTGAACTGATTGATCCGGATGGTCAGACTATAACTCCTGAATATGACTTACAGAATACAACCAAGGATGGTTACTCAAATGCCGAGTATAAACTCAGAACAAATAACTTTACTAAACCAGGAAAATATACTTTTTCAATCACTGTCGATGAAAATGGAAAAACAACCACTATCACCCGTGACTTTAGTTGGGGAGTATTAACCATCAACGTTAATCAAGGAACCTTCGCCCCCGATGATCAAGCCTTTATTCAAATGGGAGTGTTGGACGAAACTGGTCACACATTATGTGATGCCGAACTGGACTTAATTATCACTTCTCCGCTTGGAACAGCTACCACTCTATCTACCAATGATGGCAGTATTACCTACAGCAGTGAATGTGCCGGCGACACGGTGGTAGAACTGCCAGATTATTATACCTATTTTGATAACGGTTCCGAAACTGGGCGGTTTGAACTGCAATTAACGGCCACCACCGCCAATGGCGAATACGAGATTAGTGATTATTATGATGTCGAAAAGGCTCCAGAGTTTGAAGTTGAACGAGTTGGTCCAACTAGAATTTGGCCAATGGCACCCTACACTATGGAGTTTAGCGTAACACCCAGAGCGAATTTTGTCGGTACCGTCCAGGAATCTTTTCCAGAGGATTTTGTCATCTCTAATCAAGGTGACGGTGCCATGAGTCGTGGAACCATCACCTGGGATGTGAATTGGACAGCAGGTGAAACCTACGAGCTAAGCTATACCTTTGACGCCCCTGACATCAGTCCAGAACTCTATTTACTTGGCCCATTAGTATTGTTAGTCACAGACAACACTGTGTGGGAAGAGGATAGAGCATGGCAAATTGCATCGGATACGCCTGATGGTACAGGCATATTAGTGTATGACGAAGATGGTGCCAATAATACCACTCCTCACTATCGCACCTGGAGCACAACGGATTTAAGCGCTGAAAGTCAACTACAAGACGACGAAACCGCGAGTGATGATACGAATCACACTATTATTGAATCAGCACCAAATCGAAATGAATATACGATGGGGCGGCTGAATGCCTCTGGTCATTTAGATGTCCAGATCTATAATGGTCCGACTTCGGCGTGGATTAATGGCACTAACGCACCGACCAACGGAGATTTTGAAACTGGTATTGGCACCACGAATGATGTTTACCGCGGCTTTGATATTGCTTATGAAAGTGATACGGGTGATGCCATTGTAGTTTACGAAAATAGTTCCACAGGTGACGGGGCACTTAAATATCAAACTTGGGATGGCGCTAGTTGGTCTGGTGAATCTTCAATTGACTATTCCGGTGTCGACCAAGGTAATGATGTTGCGCGCTGGGTGGAGTGCGAATCAGATCCTGGGACAGATAATATTTTGTGCGGCTGGCGGGAAGGGACCAATCTTGGTGTGTATGGCGCACGCTGGGATGGGTCAGCCTGGCAGGACATCGCTCAGATCAATGCGGAAAATGGCCTCTCCACACGCCAAGATTTTGACGTTGCTTGGGAAGGTTCCTCTGGTGAGGGTATGATTGTGTATGGCGATGTCACTGCAGCGCCGTTTATTGACGCTTCAACCTACACCGTGGGCAGCGGTTGGTCGGACACTACTGGCATGACAGATCCTGGGGCTGCTGTGCAGTGGTTACGGATCGCGGACAGCCCAAATAACGACTATATTGCCGTGATTGTGCAGGACACTGCCTCTACCAATACGGCTGACATGAATGTGGACATGTGGAACGGTTCAGATTGGACAACCATTACACAGCCTACCACCATGGACGTTGACATTAACAGTAATGGCTTTGCCCAGGGGATAGATGTGGAATGGGAGCAAGGTGGTGGGGATCGAGCCTTGTTTGCTTGGCGTGACGGGACTACATCTGAAACAGCACTACGTTGGATGGTATTTGATGTGTCGGCCGGGCAATTCCAGACCATAGACGATGCTTCACTCTGTTTGTTAACTGAAGGCGGAGCCGGTACCACTGAACAAGTCACCAACTTATCAGCGGCAGAAGATTCGAATGGGCCGTGTTCAGGTTTGGGGGTTTGGGCTGACGTTCCGTCGGGTATTGATCTTTCTCCAGATCCATCATCAGACAAAATCATGCTCAATGCGGAAGACCTTACACTGGATTTAGTACCTGAATCCCAACTGTGGAATGGTGCTTCCACCGGCACTTGGTTAACCCAAACAGCCACCATGGGAGCTTGGGAAGCAGATTTGTCTACCGGTGCGACGCTTACCACATCATTGCCGACCAAGCCATATGACTTTGCCTTTCGGGCTTCTAACACCGCCAATGTCAACGTGTTAGGTACACAAACCTCTTCTGTCACTATTAACACAACGGGTAATTCCATGGGTGGAGCCTTCTCCATCAACGAGTCACTTGCCACTGCCAACATTACCAGTATCATGATTACTGAGTATGGCACGGTGGATGCTCAAGCTGATTTGGATAACATCAAACTCTATTACGAGCCGGACACCAGCGCTCCTTATAATTGTTCGAGTGAATCATTTGCCGGTACAGAAACGCAATACGGCTCTACTGATACCGATGGGTTCAGTAGTGCTGATGGCACATCAACCTTCACTGGTTCTGTCGCAATCACACCGACCTCTACCATGTGTGTCTATGTAGTGCTAGATATCACATCTGGGGCCTCGGCTGGTGAAACCGTTGAATTAGAAATTACCACCCCATCAACGGATGTAGCAGTATCCACTGGAGGCATCGGCCCAGCTTACGATCGAGAAATTTCAGGAGCTACTACATTAGTAGCACCCACCGTCACCGTTTCAGGAACATGTGATGCGTTCGACCAATCTACTGACTGTACAGATATCGGTACAATTAAAGTAGCAGTGGATGGCAGTGTGCAAGCGCAAGAAGATACTGTGATTGCTGGTACATGGGAAGTCACTGGTGTCACAGTTACCACCGGTCAAATCGTAACGGTATGGGTTGATGCGGCTGCTAGTATGTCCGATCGATCCGGGGCAGTGGCGAAATACGATGGCAGTGGTGA
Organism: Patescibacteria group bacterium; assembly: GCA_041665365.1. Taxonomy (NCBI): domain Bacteria; species Patescibacteria group bacterium. The sequence continues at coordinate 108,586 of JBAYIY010000003.1, read as the reverse complement.
CATGACGAACATCCCTTTGTTTAAGGAACACCTCACTATTGGTAGTGTCGATGGTCAAACTATCACCAATGGCGATGTTGGTGTCTATGACAATTCAGTTGCTATCGGCGATGACGATGTGTTTTGGGATGTCAGTGTCGATAACGATCTAACGGTGGATGCGGAAGCACAATCTAGTCAGGAAGAATTATACATTGATGATGGCGATACCTTCCAACCGGCTTCTGCTGGCGGCGGTGATGTGACTTCCACTCACATCGAAATCGGCGATACTGCGACGACTGGCGTTGGCAATTGGACTGCAAATAACAACAGCATCACCGTGTCCGGAGATTTTATTGTGGCGGGTTCCGCGGCATACACTGCTACCACCGGCGGTATTATTACATTCAACAGCACGTCGGCCGCTCAAACATTTACGACGGGCGCTGAGACCTACCAAGATATTACACTTAATAACACCGGCAGTGCTGGTGCAACAGATGATCTGAACGTTGATGGCAATCTGGATGTGAACGGTACTTTTACCATCACGGACGGTGACTTGGATTTGGCCGTGCTCGACCCGAATGTAACTACGACCGGTAACGTAACTATCGGCGCCAGTGGCTTGGTCACTAAAGCCGATAACGGAACCGCTACCTGGACATTTGACGGCGGAGCAGCTAATTGGTCTGATGCTTCATCTGGGCAAGATATTGGCTTAGTTTCCATCAATGGTGCACCATCAACAGTGACATTAACAGGGAATGCTCGAGCAACGAAGGTTGATGTCACAACGGGTGACACATTAGCACTAGGATCATCTGGCTATACCCTTACCCTGACTGGTTCTGGGCAAGGTGCTTCTCGTCCATTTATTGTCTCCGGCACCTTAAACGAGGGAACAAACTCAACTGTGGATTTCATTGGTAACGCAGCCACGGATATTCAACTTGAATCCTATTGGAATTTGAGCGTACGGCCGAGCGGCGCGGTCACTTTTCATGCCAACGGTGGTGGAACGTTTTCAGTATTGGGTAATTTGGTGGTCGGTGATAGTGCCACGGCCGGTATTTTTAATTTAGACACAAATGATCCAACCTTTGATGTGAATGGTAATATCACTATTTCAGCCGCTGCCACTCTGATTGCATCTGGTACTGGAACATTTAATGTAGGTGGTAACTGGGATAACAATGCGACGTTTACGCATTCCAGTGGAACTGTCATTTTTGATGCGGCCGATACTGATAACACGATAGAGTGCGGAACCTCTTCATTTAGTAGTGTGACCTTTATTGGCAGCGATGGTAGTGGCACCTGGACTATGCAAACAGATAATTGTACAGCTGCCGGTACTATTAATGTTGATACCAGCGACATTCTTACCATCACCACGGTCATGCTGACACACAGCGGAGTTACACTGACTTTGAATGGGACAATTTCTGGTACCGGCACATTGCGCATCCTTAATACCTCAAGTGGTCCTGGAGCGGTTGGTACCTTGTCATCTGTGGTGAGATACGATGCTAGTACCGCCAGCATAGCTAATACTACCTTTGATGCACGAACATACGGCGGGGCAGTTGAACTCTACGCTAATAATGGAGCAGCCAAATCCATCACAGCCGCGGCTGGGAATTATATCTTTTCCTCAACGCTTACAACTGCCGCCGGTGGAGCCGGAGAGGTAACGACTGATTTAAGTGCAGCGACCGGAACTACGGCAGTTGCTAGCGACCTGACGATAGGTGCAACAACTGTGTTTAGCGCTCCGGCCACATTGAATCTTAGCGGGAATTACACCAATAATGGAACTTTCACGGACAATTCTGGAACTGTATCTCTGGTTGGTGGTAGCCAACAAACTATGGCCGGGACTATGACTGGCACCTCTGATTTTAATGCTTTGACTATTACGAATAATTCTGGTATTGACCCTGATGCTTCTCCTTCTGTTATTTTTTCTACTGCGGCCACCACGGCCGGTACCTTTACCGCAACCGAAGCGAATGTAAAAATTCGTTTCAATGCTACCTCCACCTATACACTGACCAATATTATGTTTGATGGGTTGGACATCTCATCCAGAGTATTTCTACGCTCTTCTTCCACCGGATCAGCTTGGCTGCTTGCGGCCACTGGCACACGGTCTGTTTCCAATACCAATGTCAAGGATTCTAACGCAACCCTTTCCGGAGCAGTGATTGACGCGACTAATGGGACAAACTATTGCGATTCTGGTAACACGAATTGGACCTGTACCGCGGGAGTTGCCATTACAGGATTTATCCGCGGCACAAACGAATCCACAGTCTACGATTGTAACGCCGATCCATTAACTATTCATGTATCAGTAAACGGCGGAGCTAATGCAGATGGCAGCTGTTCTGCAGATACTGGTGCATATACGGTAACAGCTACTACACCAGCAGCCGGGCAACCAGTTGTCGTATTTATTGATAGCGGAGAAACGCCCGATGGCACAACCATTACACTGGCAGCTGATGGATCTGCTATTAGTAATTTGGATATTTACCGCGACCGAGTTGTGCTGACACACGAAAGCGCTGGACCCATCACTAATGCGAACTTAATCACCGCCGATAATGGTGACGCTGGTATTCTTTATGGGATGACTGGAAGCAATATAGCTGTTGATTCCGGCATGGAATTACATATTAAAGATAGTAAATCATATGATCCGGGTGGCACGGTTACTACTACTAGTGCAAATATGCATGTGGATGATAATGCTACGGCTTATCTAGATACCGCAACAAATACCATTGCCGGAGATCTTTTGGTGGATGGCGGTGCCACGCTTAACATTGATGCAGACACTGCTGTAACCGGTGGAGATATTACAACAGCTGGAACGTCGGCTATCGTCACAAAATCTGCCGGTACACCTACTGTGACCATGACCGGAACAGGTTCGATTGGCGGCGGGACTACACCAACTCTGAATTTTTATAACTTAATCATTGGTACTGCTAGTTCTGCTGCCACAACTCTATCAAATAGTACTTCTGTGACAAACACGCTGAACGTCGATACAGGTGATTCGTTGGCCTTAAGTTCAGGTGTTGTACTTACGCACAGTGGTGCAACATTAATCTTGAATGGTACCATTTCTGGGGCTGGGAAACTGACGTATCAAAGCCCAACCAACTTCCCTACCACTGGCACCATCTCCGCTGTGTTACGTTTTGATTCAGTCAATAATAGCCAAGCTATGGGTGCTCGAACATACGGTGGTGCAGTAGAAATTTATAACAGTAGCGGAGTCGCTCGGGCGGTAACCGCGGCTGCAGGGACACTGAACTTTTCATCTACCCTTGATCTCTCTCGCTCCGGAGCTGGTACGGAAACTTTAGAACTTAACGTTAGTGATCCTACTACCACCATTGCCGGTGCGCTCACCATAGGAGCTGGCACCACCCTATCCGCGAACAGTACAAACCAGTTGAATATCAATGGAAATTACACAAATTCTGGAACCTTCACCGATAACTCTAGTACAGTCACCCTAGCTGGAGGTTCACAACAAACTCTCGATGGTACAATGACTGGTAGCTCTGATTTTAATAATCTAACCATCACCAATACATCAGGCACTGATCCAGACGTATCACCATCTGTCATTTTTTCTGCCTCGGCCACTACAGCCGGTAACTTCACGGCAACGACGGCCAGTACTAAACTTCGTTTTCTAGCTGGGGGAACATACACATTCCAAAACGTCTCTTTCAACGGACAGACCATTACTACCCGCGTAGCCTTACGTAGCTCTATCGCCGCGACAGATTGGAACCTAAACGTTGTTGGTACTCGTTCAATATATAATACTGATGTCAAAGATTCTGATGCTTGTGGACAAGCACCCAACATAGATGGTACGGCTGTTTCTAATCTTAATTCTACAGGAAACACCTGTTGGAATTTTGAATCTCTTACATTCGCCATCAGCGACACTACGGTTGGTTTTGGCGATCTGACCACGTCCAACGCCCGGTTTGCCACTGGAGATTTAGTCGGTTTTGACACTACCCCAACCGTTGCTCATACTTTCACCATCTTTAGTAGTGCCGCCAGTGGGTATGTTATAACATATCTTGGCACTACACTCACCAATACCGATTTAGACACCATTAGTGCTGCCACGGTTACAAATGATACGGATGGTTCACCGAACAGTGAACAGTTTGCCTTTGGTATCACTACGAATGGTGATGGTTCTATCGTTGCCGATTATAATGCTACGGGTGGTGCACCTGAATATAAATTCGTCGCTGGAGCAACTACTCCGTTCTTTAGTGAGCTTGGTACTACCACAACAGAAACCATCAGCGCTTACTATCTAGCCAACATTGCTTCCACCACCGAACCCGGCACCTACACCACTGATATTACCTACATTATGACTGGTACTTTCTAAATGGCCTCTAACAAGCTTTGCATCAATTAATTACTCTGTATTAATCTAACATTTGTAATTTGTGCTTTACTTAAGCCCCTATTATTATTTTTCACAAAAAAACTAACAACAATATCTTCACCTTGATTTATTTTAGCAATTTTATGCAAATTGTAATCTAGTTGCTGCCAACCATGTTTTTTGGGATTGTATGCAATATCTTTCCGCCAACTACGATCAATCCCTTTACCGGTTACAATAATGCTAAATAAATCACTTTTATAGTGTTTCCCAGACGTATTGAAGAATTTTAATTTAAATTTTAATTTCAGTTTGTGTTTACTAAGTTTAACAATTTGAGAAATTGAATCGGTTGTATTAACATGACCAAAGCGGAAATAATGCGAAACTGCTCTGTACTTATTTAAGTCTGTCGGAATTCTTTCGCGAATACAAGTATCAGGATTTCTTTGACATTTTCCAGAAATCACCCAATATCTCATTGATTTAAAGTTACCATTATGCAATAAATTCTTTGCTTGTGTAATTGTCGGTACAATGGTCAACAACAAAATACTTGTGAATAAAACTTGTTTTATTATTTTTTTCTTTACCATATAAATATAATATTATTATAACATGGTAAAGCATGTGAGTAAAACCTATTACTTTTTCCGTTCAGGAAAAAATGGTACAAAACAAATCACTCCTAATATTGCACCAACGGCGTTACTAACCAGATCTAACCACGTATCATTCACCGTTCTGGAAAAAACTAGATATAAAGTTTCGTACCAATAATTTTGCAAATAAAACTCAGCGTTTTCGTTAAATGTTCCTAATGTGATGGTGATTAAAAAACTAAACACGGCAAACTGTAAACGGTTAATTTTCACCGCGGAATCTTTCGCGGCCAAAAAACAAATCAACAGACCGATAAACCCACCCCCAATGGAATGTTGAAAACGATTACCCAGTGCTTCATTTGGAATTAAATTGCTGATGATAATTGCAGTACTACTGCTGGCCATTATTATCAGTATAGAAGACAGCTTGGTTTTAATATTATGCCGTTTGGCTTTTTCGAAAAAAATAGAAAAACCATAAACCAACCCCAGGTAGACTACGCCCTCACCAATTATGAGTAATAATAAATACATGCAGACCAGTATACTCGTTCACCGTTAAAGTGTATACTCAATGCCTATGCCTATTACCTCTGCTAAATTCATTCAAGGAATTGTCGGCACTACTGAAATATTGGATGATGCTGTGCCGCAAGTGGCTTTCATTGGCCGATCTAATGCTGGTAAATCTACTATTATTAACTCTTTAACCCATAATAAAAAATTAGCGCGTGTTAGCCGAACACCGGGCAGAACTCAAGAAATTAATTTATTTTTGATCAATAAAAAGATTTACTTTTTAGATTTACCTGGTTATGGCTATGCCAAAGTGTCAAAAAAAGATCAGGTCTGGTTACAGAAATTAATTAACTGGCATTTGTTCAAAGGCCCATACATTCAAAAAAAAGTGGTCTTAATTATTGACGCCTACCTTGGGCCGACTGATTTAGATTTGGAAATGCTGGCCCGCTTAGACGAACATGATAAAGATGTGGTTGTGATCGCGAACAAAATTGATAAAATTAGACAACCTGATTTTGCCCAACAAATGGCCAACCTGCGCGCACAGTTACCGGGTCATTTAATTATTCCTTACTCATCAAAAACTAAAACTGGAGTGAATGATTTATTGAAAGAAATTTTGGCCGAGCCAGTAGCCTAATGTTATCGTCCAACGCGCCGCTACACCGAATAGAATCATCTCTCCTACACCCAGTATCAAACCAGTGGTGAACCGTAAATCGTTAGTACTGGTTCTAAGATTAAGTAATTGCGTACCACCATCCAGCAGTGCTGGGATTAATAAAATCAACCCAACCCACCACGGTAAAGTAAAAATAATAATTACCAGAAGACCAAATAGGTACCCAAGCCAGACACCGGTGCAGCGCGCACAGACCGGAAATTGTTTACCTTTATAGAAAAATGATCTGTTCTGTAACCGATGACAATGCCAAAAATACTGTAACACTCCAAAACTAATAGTTAAAATTGCTCATCATTGAACCGATCATACCAAAAGCCAAAAGTAAGGCAAAAATAGCAAAACCAATGGCACCGGTGACGAGTGTCACTATGAGGATATTCTTGGCAGTTTTTGGTTTCTCTTTATGCCACACAGCGTATAAAATAATACCAATGGCTGATGATAATAAAGTTGGACAGGCATAACAAACTTGCCCGCAACAAATATTACCAACCCCAATTCCTACACCAATCGCCGCTTGACTCCCGCCGGATAATTCGCCGGTGGTAGTGGCAGTCGCTTCATTAATGACAGCACCGGTTTTAACTTCTGGTTTTACCTCGGGTTGTTCTACTGTGTTCGTGGTTGGGTTTGGTTGCAAGTTGGTTGGAGTTTGATCCATAAAAATAACGAGAATTAAGAATTAAGAATAGTGGTACTGTAATAGAAGTGGGAGAAAAGGTCAAATAGAGGATCGCTGATGTGTATCTATGCAAGAAGCTTACGAATCTCTGGTAGTTTTTTCTCAGCCGCGGCTCGACCACTCTCAATCATATCGCGCACAGGATGATTAGTGAAATATTTTTTCCAAGCCACATGGCCAATCTCAGCAATTTGCGGTTGGATCAAAACATCCGTATGAGTAGTAGTACAAACAGATAAATTTTTTCTAATTATAATCATACTGCGCCAAGCGGTATCGCGCCAAGTTGGCTTATAGTGTTCCACCTGTGGTGACATTTTATAATCTTCTAGATCAACACTGATCACAATATCAGCCCCCATCTCTCTGACCACCCGATCGGGTATCGGATAACTTAACCAACCATCGACTAGCCAACGGCCATCGAAGTGAAAGGGTTGTAAAAATAATGGAATAGAAATACTAGCGCGCACGGCTGGAATTAACAGCCCGGACTTAAATATCACCGGATCACCCGTTAACAAATCTGTGGCCACCACCGCTAATGGTATACTGGCATCAGCAAACTCCTCTACTCCCAACCATTTTTTTAGAAATCGTTCCACTTTTACCCCTTTCACAAAACCTCCTCGCCAGGTTGGTTCAAGCAGCGAAAAGAATTTATCTCTTCTATAACCCAAAGATAATTTCTCCAGTGCCGCCACATCTTGATGGATAGCAAAATGAGAGGCCATAAATGAACCAACGCTGGTACCGGCAATATAATCTATGGGAATATTGTTTTCTAACAAAACTTGTAATACTCCAACGTGTGCCATACCACGAACTCCGCCACCGCCTAAGGCTAATCCAATTGTTTTGCGTTGTTGCATAATGAGCAGTATAGCATATAATCATGCTCATAACTTCATTATGAAAATATATCAGAGAATCTATCTCCCAATTTTCTTTTCGAAGGCGGAAATGTTTGTCCAGGTTTTTAGACCAGTATCCGGTGTAACCGAAATGGTATCAATACCTTGTTCGACTAAAAATTCTGCAATCTCAGGAAAATCTGATGGGGCTTGACCACAGATACCAATTTTTTTACCAGCGGCATGAACAGATTTAATCGCCTGACCCAACAGTATTTTCACAGCTGGATTACGCTCATCATAAATATGAGACACATAGCCAGAATCTCGATCTAATCCTAATGTGAGTTGAGTAAGATCATTTGAGCCAATGGAGAAGCCATCAAAAATTTTAATGAATTCATCAGCTAAAATCACATTAGATGGAATCTCACACATCATATAAACTTCTAAACCATTCTCCCCTTGTTTTAGTCCATTCTCTTCCATTACTTTAATTACTTTACGACCTTCTTCTGGTGTACGGCAGAATGGGATCATTAACTTCATATTGGTTAAACCCATCTCATTGCGCACGCGTTTCATAGCTTGACATTCTAAGGCAAAAGCATCTTTATACTCAGCCGAGTAATAACGTGATGCGCCGCGCCAACCGATCATGGGATTTTCTTCGTGCGGTTCGAATTGTTTACCACCTACTAAGTTGGCATACTCGTTCGACTTAAAATCAGATAAACGAACAATCACTTGATTTGGATAGTAAGCTGCAGCAATGCGACCAACCCCGGTAGCTAAAAGATCCACAAAGAAATCTGATTTCACTTTGTATAACCGTGTTAATTCGGCAATTTCAGTTTTAACGGTTTCATCTTTTAGTTCATCAAAATGTAATAAAGCTAAAGGATGAACTTTAATGGCATTTAAAATAATCATTTCTAACCGGGCTAAGCCAACCCCTCGATTTGGGATCATACAAAAATCAAAGGCGCGTGATGGATCGCCCACAATTTGCATAATGTCAGTTTTGGGTGGAGTAATCACACCAAGATCAGTGCGCTTAACCTCAAATGGTACTAAGCCCTCATAGACATAACCACGTTCGCCTTCCGCACAAGACACGGTCACGGCTTGCCCAGTAGTTAATGTAGTAGTAGCTTTTTTGGTACCAACGACGCAAGGAATACCTAATTCACGTGATACAATCGCCGCATGTGACGTGCGACCACCGGAGTTGGTCACAATAGCCGAGGCAATCTTCATAATCGGCTCCCAATCTGGATCGGTGATTTCTGTCACTAATACTTCGCCGGCTTTGAAATCGTGAATGTGACTGGTATCCTTCAAAACCCGTACGCTCCCTTGACCAATTTTGGAACCGACTGACACCCCTTCCACTAAAGTCTTACCCTTACCTTTCATCAAATATTCTTCGAGAATTTTTACATCACCTTGCGAGTGTACAGTTTCAGGGCGAGCTTGCACGATATACAACTTGCCGTTGATACCGTCTTTAGCCCATTCCATGTCCATCGGTTTTTGGTAATGTTGCTCAATCAAACATGCCCAATAAGCCAACTGTAAAACTTCATCATCGGTTAACACGAACTTTTTGCGATCTTCTTCAGATACTGGCACTTCACGCACCGGTGAATTGCCTTCCACACTATAAATCATCTTATCTTCCTTGTGCCCACGTGATTTACCAACAATCGGACGATATTTGAAAGTGATTTGTTCACCGGAGACTTTAACACCATCGAGTAAGGTGGGTTTAAACACATAGTACTCATCCGGTTCAACTTTACCTTGCACGACCATTTCACCTAAACCATAAGCGGCGTTGATCAAAACGGCATTTTTAAAACCAGATTCAGTATCGATCGAGAACATCACACCAGAACCAGCTTCATCCGAGCGCACCATTTTTTGCACACCCACTGACAACGAGACATTAAAATGATCATAGCCTTTATCCGCCCGATAAGAAATAGCCCGATTGGTAAACAATGAGGCCATACACCGTTTGGTGGCATCGATGACATCATGCGCGCCACGAATATTCAAAAAAGTTTCTTGCTGTCCGGCAAACGAGGCATCCGGCAGATCTTCCGCTGTGGCTGAACTGCGCACCGCTACATCCATCTCAGCACCGTTATTTTCTAAGCGGCACAATTCAATGTAACTAGTTTCAATCTCAGTTTTTAAATCTTCTGGTAATTCGGCAGCCATGATTGTTTCACGCACACGGTGACCATGATCTTGCAGATTTTTTAAATCATGAGTATTGAGAGTTTGTAGAATATCATAAATTTTTTTCTTCACGCCAGATTTTTCAACAAAATACTCGTAGGCTTCGGCCGTAATGGCATACCCATTAGGCACCCGCACCCCTTGACTGGCTAATTTTTGATACATTTCACCGAGCGAAGCATTCTTGCCTCCGACCACGGGAACGTCTTGGATAGTTAGTTCTTTGAACCAAAGGATAAGTTTCATGGCGCGTATTGTACAGGGTTGCCGTAAAAAGGGCAACATGAATATTAATCATCGATGTTTACCCCCCTAACCCCCTTGCAGGGGGCTAAGAAAAGATTTTTTTCTAACCTTTTTATCTTATCCCCCTGCAAAGGGGACAGAGGGGGTAAAGTTATTTCACCTGGTGCAATTTGACCAAATTCAAACCGCCGGATTTGGCCACGGGTTGACCGGTTACCAACACGATAAAATCACCGGTTTTGACTACTTTGGCTTTTTTCAACGCTGTGGTGGTGAGTTTAATCAATTGATCTAAACTATGGCAGGTTGGAATTAATATTGTATCCACTCCCCAACTTAAGGCTAACTGGTGCTTGGTGGCAGCATTATTGGTTAATGTAATCACTTGTTTGGCAGGGCGATGGCGCGCGATCATGCGGGCGGCGTGACCAGATAACGAATGCACCACAATAGCACGCACGCGTGGTTGTTCAGCTAAATCATCGGCTACAACCGAAATAGCATCTTCTACAGTTTGGTCATGTAGCGCTAAAAAGTGTAACGGTACATCGTCATATTTCGACCGCTCGGTTTCACTAATAATATCTGACATCATGGCCACCGCTTCGACTGGATATTTACCAAAAGCCGATTCACCGGACAACATCACGGCATCAGTGTGATCGATTACCGCATTGGCGACATCGGATACTTCGGCACGCGTTGGGCGTGGGTTTAAAATCATTGATTCCAACATTTGGGTGGCGACAATCACTGGCTTGCCGACCAACATACATTGTTGAATGATACTTTTTTGGGCTAACGGTACGTCGGCTGGACGAATTTCAATACCCAAATCACCACGTGCTACCATAATACCATCAGATTCGTTTAATATTTCCTTAAAATTATCTAAGGCTTCTTTGCGTTCTATTTTAGAAATAATCCGCACCGGATGTTTACCAATTAATTTTCGTAGCGCCCGGACATTACTGGCGTCTTTTACAAAGGACAGAGCGACATAATCAACGTCTTGTGATAAACCAAACTTCAGATCTTCCCGATCTTTATCGGTAATGACATCAGCTTCAATGCTAACACCGGGCAAATTAATCCCTTTATGCGAAAAAATAAAACCGGGTTTCACTACTGTCCCGTAAATAAATTTGTCTTTAATATGTTTAACTTGAATATCAATTAAACCATCGTTGATTAATATATGTTTACCCGGTTTAGTAAATTTATATAATTGTTCATAACCTAATGGGATGATTTTTTCTTTACCAGTTATTAGTAATTTGTAATTGATAAATGATTGCGGAATAAACACCACTGGTTCACCGCGCGTTAATTCAATGCCATCACGGTGCACTTCCCCTACCCGAATACGCGGACCTTGCAGATCTTGCATGATAGCAATGGTTTTACCCACTTGTTTAGCTGCCGCACGAATGTTGGCAATTAAAACTTTATGACTATCATACGTGCCATGCGAAAAATTCAGCCGCGCGACATCCATGCCCGCTTGCAGCATTTTAATTAAGACTGGTTTGCTCTCCGAGGCCGGGCCAATGGTGCAAACAATTTTGGTTCGTTTCATAGACATCATTATATACGATTAACAATAAAAACAGTAGAGACATGCCATGGCATGTCTCTACTGTTTTTACATTGGGGGATATGGAGCCTCTTCTACTCATTCACCCGTTCCATGTATTCCCCGGTTTCGGTATTGATGCGAATCACTTCACCTTCTTTAATGAACATTGGTACGGCCACTTCATAGCCGGTTTCTAATTTCACTTTTTTTGTGATATTACCAGCGGTATCACCTTTCACTCCAGGCGGAGCTTCGACGACACGCAAATTTACTTTCGGTGGTAAAGAAATGGTCACTGGTTTATCGTTGAAATTCATCACATCAAGATCTTCACCTTCTTTAACATAATTACCGATATCACCCACTTGCTCTTTGGTAAAAGCAAATTGTTCGTAATTATCATTATCCATGAAATTGAAATTATCACCTTCACGATACATGAATTGAGCGCGACCACGCCGCATGTCGGCCTCGGCAATTTTATCACCGGGCTTGAAAGTTTTTTCTAATACTTGACCGGTAATCAAATGACGTAATTTAGTGCGCATCACTGGCTTACGTTGCGCCGTACGCATGAAATCTGACCAGACTACTTGATAAGGCGTATTATCAAGGTTAATCATAACACCGACTTTTAGATCATTCATCGTCAACATACTAGAGACGGGTAAATGGTAAGAGGGCCATGGTGCGCGATCGTTTTATCGCTGTGGCTAATTTACGTTGCATCCGAGCATGCGCTCCGGTCCGATTACCGGCCAAAATCCGGAAGTAATTCGACATCACTAAACGGAGCATCTCAACATTTTTATAATCGATCTCATCGTAGTTTAGCGATTCTAAGGCTTTAACATAGAACCGATTGCGTTTACCGGTACGAGGTTGTGGTTGTCTGGAATGTGATTTATTGGTTGGTTTCATAAGTATTATTAAAAAGGAATATCCTCAATACGAATTTCTTCGTCTGAATTATTAACGGTTGGCGCAGGAACGTCTCCTGCCACAGGCGCGGGAGATGAGGGAGATGCGGGAGATGCGGGAGATGAGGGAGATGAGGGAGATGTTGGAGTTGTTCGAGTTGTTGGAGTTGATGAGTTCTTGCCGTCAAGCATAATCATATTGTCTAACACGATTTCGGTACGATATTTTTTAACGCCTTGTGGGTCATCCCAGGAGCGCGTTTCTAAACGACCTTCGATGTAGATCTTCATACCTTTTTTAACATAGGTTTGAATAATCTCGGCTAATTTTCTCCAAGCCACGATGTTGTGAAATTCACCCTTTTCCTGGCGGTTACCTTGAGCATCTTTCCATTGCCGATTTGTGGCCATGGAAAAGCTGGCCACCATTTGACCAGATTGGATGGTGCGTACCTCTGGGTCTTTGGTGACGCGACCGATTAACATAACTTTGTTGAGATCCATAAAGTTATAGGTTAGAGTTTTTTATCTAAGTCAGTATCTTCCAGAATGGCATCGAGTTTTTTATCCAATTCTTCGATGGAAACTTTTTGATCGATGGCCTCAACTTCTTCAACATGCTTACTGGAAGTGGATTTGGCAAATTCCATCTCGGCCTCACTCAAGGCAGTAGCACTGGTTTGTTCAGATTTCACAGCCGCTACAACCACTTCCGGTTGTGGGCGTTGCTTTTTATACTGTTCCCCCGCTACCATGGTTTTAATTTGTTCAGCTGTCATTGGTTTGCACTTGGTGATAATAAAACGCAATACTAAGTTTTCTAAACGAATCTTAGCATCGAGTGCTTTAATCACACTGGGTTCGGCATCAAACTGCATGACATGATAGTAACCGTAGCCTTCCTTATTAATTGGATAAGCTAAGCGACGACGCTCCATATCAAACTCACTGGTAATGGCAGCACCAGCCGCTTGTACCAGCTCGGTAACTTTTACCTTACTGGCGGGTACCTGACCTAATTCAATCGAACCAGGTAGGATATACATTATTTCGTAATGTTGGGTCATGAAATATTGGTTAGGTCTCACTCATTATGCTAAACCCTATGTGCGGGAGCATAATATGGATAAAGAGTGGGACACTTAATTAGTGGGAGTAGAATAGCAAAGGGGTTAGTGGGTGTCAATACTGTTATGGCTCAATGATAGGTGTCTCTCTTGAATGACTTTGTACAGGCTGAGCAATATTCCATTTGTTATTCAAATCTGCCCTCTGTTGTTCTGTAAGATCAGGTCGCATGAACTGATCAATGGTGACTGGTGTAGCCATTAAACGACGATCAGCGTAATATTTTCTTTTGGCTAGAATTTTGTAAGCAAATTGGGCATTACTTTGACCGTTGTTTGATTCTATGACATCAAATGAATTAGAACCACGCTGAATAGTTAACTGATTTGAACCAACATAATCGTACGGCTGGAGAAATACTTCCATTGTATGTTGATCATCAACTGTAATAGTTTGAGCAAAAAGTGGATCTATCGTGATGTGCGCTTTCCCATTAATAAGCTGACCTTCACCATAATCGGAGAACCATATGCCGGCTGATTCTTCAACGTATAATTCAGTTGGCCCTTGTGAATCTGTATAAACCACAGCTGACTTAGTACCCGTTGCTGCCGTCGACCCAGCAGAATAAACTCCATAGGCTCCAGCATCACCAGATTTTGTTTCACCTTGTACACCATCAGCTGTACCACTCTTACCAAGAGAAACACCGCGCACGCCAGCAGAATTATGATCTGTAGTGTAGGTATCACCCCACACACCATAGTTTGAACCTGATGTAGCAGTAGCATCACCATACACACCAACTGTTGCATCACTATGACTAGAATCGTGACCCCCTTGCGTTAAGGTACGACCAAAGACACCAAGCGCATCACCTCCTTCACCGGAGTTATCTGCTAAACCTTGAACACCAACAGCACTACCGCTACCAGTACTAGTAGAATCGGTTAAACCAAAGATACCTACGGCATTTCCCGTGGTTGCCCAATTTGATCCATTGATGGCATTAGTTGCGGAGTCAGTTAAACTCACTTTCAATAAATCTTCTGGCGTAGTGTCACCAATTCCAACATAGCCATTTCCATCAATTGTCAAAGCTGTATGTTCTCCAGAAGTATCCTTTGAAATAATTCTAGTTTGACCCTGATAATTATCAATGTAAGAATATTTATACGAAGCCGCTCCTTCCAATCGTATTTCTCCACCTTCATTAGTTGTATCCACTGACCCAAGGGTTAATGATGAAGCACTTGGACTAGTCACTTCCGCTGCTGTACTAACCGCAGCGGTAGAACCGTCATCGTTAAATAAAGAATTACCCAAACTGGCACTACTGCTGCCACTACTGCCACCACCACCTAAAGATGTCCATTTTGATAGACTATTTACTGTTCCTGAGCCACTAACACCCGAGGAACTACTACTAGTATCCCCCACACAGGCACCAGTACTATTGCAAATGGTTCCAGAAGCAAGAATATTCCCCTGCACATCTAATTTTTCTGATGGTGAAGTTGTACCAATACCAACGTTGCCATCAGCTGTGATGGTGGTTTTACCGACTCCGCCAATATCGAAGACTAATTTACCACCACCATGACCAGAGGCGTCATTGGTAGAACGAATTAACCAATCTTTGCCACCTGTCCCAGTATTACTTAGAGCTAAAGTTGTTTCACTAGTACTACCAGATAATCCAGCTGCCGATCCTGAAATTATTCCAGAAGCAAGAATATTCCCCTGCACATCTAATTTTTCTGATGGTGTGGCTGTACCAATACCAACATTACCATCGGTAGTAATATGAAAACGCGAAGCTGATTTTGTAACATCATAAATTCCAAAACCAGATGTGACTACATTAGGACCAACATACCAATCATCACTGGCGTCACTGGTAATATACATTGCGTCATTACTGCCAGCAGCAATAGTTAATGGTTTTACAGGAGCACTGGTTGTGCCAATACCGAGAGATCCGACAATATTAAAAGTACCATTAATTTGGCTAGACATATCGCTCCTTAAAAACTGACTACTCGTTAATCCATCAAAATAATCTGCATCTAGACCAGAACTGACACCATCGTTAGCGGCTGTCCAGGCGGTGCCAAAAATTTTCTTAGGGTCAATAGCGGCCGCTGAATTGATATCAATATTTAAAATCGTACCATCGCTAATTTTTATACCAGTGACAGCATTATTTGTTAACTTGGCACTGGTTACACCGCCATCGGCTAAATCAATTGGACCAATACAACCCACACACACCACATCACTCGCCGTTATGGCTAAAGTTAAACTAGGCAACATAACCAGAGAAAGTATCATGACGCTTGATAAAAATGTTTTCATAAGGTTATTGGCCAGTGGTTGGAGCTGATGGATCAGCTGCTTGATTAGTTAAACAGGCGGTATTAATCAATTGCACTTGTTGATCAACGTCATAAACCGTAAATGATTTACAGGTTGTGGGACTGGCTTGTTCAATAACAGCTTGGATGGTGGCAGCTTTACCTTGAGCAAAGGCTTGAGTTGAGTAATGATCAACAAAATCTTGCCAGAGACGATAACTAATGTATCCAGCCGATACGAGTACATAGCAGATTAAAATGATAGTTACTATACGTTTTGAAGTCATACTAGTGCTTGTACACCTAATGATCTTTAGTTGTCAACCAGATAGTCTGCCCAAATCAGCTTGTACCATCAACTCAACCAACGCTTTAAAATCAACTTGCGGCTTCCAACCCAGAACTCGTTGCGCTTTTTCGGAAGCGCCAGACAAGTTAGGCAAATCAATTGGGCGATACAATGTTGGATCGGTTTGAACATATGATGTCCAATCTTGAATACCAATATACTGAAAAGCAATGTCTAAATATTCTCTAATTGTATGTACCGCACCTGTTGATAGCACAAAATCATCTGGTTCGGTTTGTTGGGCAATGCGCCACATGGCTTCTACATAATCACCGGCAAACCCCCAATCACGCTTACTTTCAATATTTCCTAAGACAATATGATCAGTTAAACCTAATTTTATCTTCGCCACACCCATAGAAATTTTACGTGTCACAAATTGTGGGCCACGTAACGGTGATTCATGACTAAATAAAATAGCATTAGCCACGAATAAATTGTAACTTTTTTTGTATATTTGACCCATCCAATACGCGTAAATTTTTGTCACAGCATATGGGTTAGTTGGTTGAAAGGGAGTTTCTTCGGTCTGTAAACCACCTTGATGTTGGGCACCAAACATTTCACTAGTGGCTGCATTGACCAGTTTTGTTTTGGGTGAATGCATCTTGATGGCATTTAATAAATATAACATACCGAGAGCATTAGTTTCAGTGTAGGCTTTAGGATCCGACCAGGATTGCCCGGGAGCTGATAAACCACCCAAGTGATATAACTCATCTGGTTTGTAATGTGAGATTACATCTTGAATAGCAGTCTCGTTCTGTAAATCACAATCAACATATTCAACTTGTTTAGTAATACCTAAATAGTTGTGATTAGATAAATCACTCGTAGTTCGTTTCGTACCAATCAACTGATAGCCTTTATGCAACAACAACTGTGCTAGATAACTACCATCTTGCCCGAGGACTCCTGTTATTAATGCAATTCTATTTACCATACTTCATTCCACTAGAATATATACTATATTATAATATTAGTAAAATTTTTCAGCTATTTACAAGGTTACTAATGTTAGGTTATGCTACGCCTAAATTATGATAAAGATTGTTCATCTAGTTTTTTGGTTAATAATTGCTCCACTTTTTTTGGCCTTTGCTGTTTGTGTTTTAGTAACTTTACAATCGCCATCATCATGGAAAGATATAATGCCGTCTATAATTAACCCCCACCCTAGTTTGGGACAAAATTATACTTTTATTACATCTGAAAATAGTTATAGTATTCCATGGGACATCACTAGTTATATTCCATCAAGCTATCCTGAAGATAATAATATTTGGTTTATATTAAAGGAAAATGCCAAAATATCTATTGATAGTAATAGTGGAGTTGGCAGGTTCTATGCTGTTGATGAAGATGGTAATTTTTTTTATATATCGTCATGCAGACAAATTAATGATACATTATCAAGATGTCTTGATAATGATACGATTCCATGGGAACTAGTTGATACTGCAACAAAAACTAAATTATTGCAACAATTACAATCTAGCACTGTTCTCGTGGAAAGTGATGAAATATGGGAAAGTATTAAATATCGAATTGGAAATTCTGCTCAAAGTGTAAATCCAATCACATTTGCAAATTTTTTTTCCTATTACATTGCCACTGAGCCTAGAAAATTTCCTGATATAATAATCTGGTTACGTTTAGCTATACTATTTGGAATAATCGTTAACGGCAGTTTGTTAGCCTGGCACATTACTTCAAACCTAACTAAATACTGGCGCTTATGTGTGACTATTATTTCTGGATATCTTTCATTTCTGATTATTTTACCTATTACTGTTTTATTTAGTGTAATACTTATAGATATATTTTCTTGGTTGCCTGTGTTTCTATGGATATTATCAATCAGTCTATATTTATTTAGCATTAGACATGTAAAAAGATTTACCATTACTTATATTAACTTTCAAAAGTTAATATCACACGTAATTACAACTGGATTAATTCTAGGAACTGTTATCCTTACCTTTTTACCACGATATCTGAATTCACTTTTAACAATGGGTGATAATTTACGCTATATCTATGGATCAATGTTTGTATATAATTATGGTTACTGGCCAGTGGATTTAGTTGCAAAACAAATTGGGCAAACTGCTTTACTGACACATTATCCACCTGGACCTTCAATTTTCTTGAGCTTGTGGTTATGGGTATTTCATATTTCAAAGGATCAAATGTATTTCCCTGGAATAGACACAACTCAACTTTTGACTAGTTATGCAATATTTAGTGTTTTTTTACAGATCATATTTGTTAGTAGCGTGGCTTTAGCCATTAAAGCCTTGACACCTAATCGTTTGTGGTGGCTAATTGCCATATGGCTACTCTATAGTATAATTCCTTCGGTTCATGGTACACCCAGTGCGGCAGATACAATACTTTGGCCGTTATTTGGATTACTGATGATTCTCGGCATATTGTGGTATAAAACACAACATAATATTTTTTGGTATTTATTCAGTATGTTGGTAAGCATTATATTGATTTCAAAACAAGAAGGCTTGTTGTTAATTGTATTATTTTTTGCACCATTTCTACTTTTAACCTTTGCTGAAAAAAAACTATTACCCTTAAAAAAATTGTTTCTAAGCATTGGATTGGCAGCTATCCCATATGCAATTTGGCTAATACAAAAAAACTATTTAGGAGTTCACAGTGTGGTGTATGCTCCAATTAATCTGTATCAAATCATTATTCACTTCGAGCTCTACTATAATATAGTACTACGAAATATTTCTTTCATAAGTTATGAAGATCGGGCTGGTTGGTTATTAATGCTAAGTATGCCAATTGTACTGATGTACAAAAAACCATTTGGGATTAAGGGTATGTTGGCTCATACATATATTATTATACCCATAATAATATATATTTTCGGAATGAGTCTAACTTATTTATTCAGCACAGAACCAAATATATCAACTATGATTAGTGTATCATGGTCGCGTCTTCTAATATATCCAGCATTATATTCTGCTTCTGTTGCATTGCTTATTATCACTCAGTCAGAAAAATAATTTATTTTACTTCTTAGTAATAATCGAATTATTTAAACCAAACTGCCAAGTATTAGTGATTATGTGATCGTTTTTAATGATGACCAAATAAGTAGGTTTGTATAAATTTCATTATTTTTCCAAGATTAAACAAGCCACGGCGCGAGCGGCGGCGGCATAATCGGCATCATATTGTTTAGTAACATGGATATCAAAATAATCCATTGAAGCACAGTCTGCAGCTTGAGCTAATTGCCAACCATCAACTGTATATTTAAAATAAGTCTCCTCAATAACTTTGCCACCAAATTGTTTGATAACGTTCTGTACCATTTCGGCATTAAACACTTGCTGAAAACCCATTACTTTAAACAGACCATACGGTACAGTTAAATATAATCTACCTCCTGGCTTAAGCATGCGCTGTAATTCAGCAATCACTTTCAAATGAGAAGTGGTGTCGGATTGATGATATTGTTTATCAGCCGTGTAAATGGAATTATCCATACCAACATGTTCTAGTGTTGAAATACAAGTAACACTATCAAACCAATTGTCACGTAATGGAGCATTGCGTAAATCACCGTAGATATATGAAATTCGTTTCTGCCAGAAACTCTTATCTTCAGGTGCTAATGTCATTATTGTTATATCTTTGTTCTGCAAAACTGTTTGGTTGATAATGTACGAATGATTAATAGTTGATCCGGCATCCAATAATTTTCCTGATTCTTTTGGCAAACTAGACATCAACCAAGGAAACTCGACTAAACGCTCATCCAATCTTTGAGCAAACTCAGGCGGTAAAGGTTGTCTATTAACAAACCTGTCCAGTAAAGTTACATCGGCCAAGGCAGTGGCAATTTTTTCCTCTTTATATGGTACATAGCCTAATGTCCATGGTTTTCGACCGCGTAAGAGGTAAAGTAATTTATAGATTTTATTCATAATAATTTAGTACATTACAGGTTTATTTAACGCATGTCTAGCCAGGCTGTGGACTGACCTTCTGATGCTGTAGCATTAATCTCTTCATCAGGATATATAAATGGATCTCCTGTAAGAATCCCCCGACAAATAACATCTAAACCAGGGTCGGCTCCGGGTAACAAATCACCCAAACTGTTGATATGTAATTTAAAGAATATCAACTTACCAGACTGAATACACTTAATTGGAATCATGCGCCGGTAGAAAAAATGATAAGCATATTGTTTCGCACGTTTTATTGTAGCAACGTCAAGTTTACCGGACAGGGGTAATGTATCTAATAACGTATGATACTCGGCAACACTTGTCGGATCCATGGTTAAACCTTTTTGCTTAATCCAAGCCTCACCAGCCACAATGGTTGGAATACCGCTACTCACCAACTCTACGCCAGTTTTAGTACCATAAATAATAGCAGCATTACACAAATTACTAATTACATAAGTACTAATCGAACTATCTGGCGGTATGACCACAACATTTTTTGGTAGAACAGGAAAAACCTTGTTTATTTCAGCTAACATTGGTTGCCGTGATGGAATTGTTCCCTTTTTTTCAGCCGGATGAATTCTAATAACTAATTGTAAATCAGGCCGTTTCGAAAAATATGTAATGGTATCATTAACCCAAGCAATCATATTAGGATAAATGTTGGTTTTATAATGCAACTGGGCATCCCAAATGACATTGGTTAATAAAACAATGATTGGTTTATTTGGATCAATTTTTAATTGATCAATAATTATTTTAGTATTTTCTATCGGTGAGCGATTGAAACTAATCCAATCTTTACTGCCAGTATGACGACTGTCCAAATATTGCGTAATTTTATTGTCTAAAGTTTCAGTCCAAGAAATATTTTCCCAACAACTAGTGGGTTCATCTAATAATGTATGGTGATAGGTATCATTATGAGAAAAAATAAAGCATTTTTCTCGATAGGCTACATTCCAATTAACTACGCGTATTTTCTTGGCACGCGCCACTTCTCCAAGAATACCTTGGGGTACATAAATACCATGATGAAAACAGGCAACATCGTACTGTTTTTCACTAAACAACCGCTCTGTGGCAAATTTCATTAACAGGGCACTTAATAAGTATTGACGTAAAACATGTTCAGCCTTGGGCTGACCATCTAAGGTTCCTGTCGCAAAATACCGCAACGCTCCAGCATAAGCATGCTCACCGATTTTAACTTTATCTAATTGTACTGTTGCGATTTCCGAAAAAGGTATTTCGTTAGAAAGTTTTTTTGCTTGCTTAATTTGCGCCTGATCTAAAAACTGACTAATAGGTAATAATTTAACGCCCAGCGGTTTCCATATCCAACGCATTCGAATTGGGTCAAATTTATGTCTCCCCAAATGATGCACATTGTTATGGTATGTACATTTTTCACAGGCGGGAAGAATATCATCGTAAAACACATCAACTTGGGCACCACGCAAGCGCAAAGCCGCAGCCAATAATGTATACATGTTGATAAACTGTTCCCAGTACACGTTGGGTGCTAGTAATATCCGCGGAGAGTGATTGGTCTGAGCCTGTGCAGATGACTGTTGTAAAGCGGCACTCAAATGACGCCAATTATAAATGTTATCTAATATCCCACCTCTTAAAATGTGGCGCCATAATGGCATATTTATTTTTTACTATGTGTTTTAACGACATTTATTATACTACTGATGTCTAAACCAGAATTTGTTAACACCTCATCATTTTGGCCACAGACCGGCACGTCAGTCAGACCAAGACTAACAGCTTGAGGTACATGCGCTCGAATCATCATACCTTGGCTAAATTGTAGATAATGATTATCCAAGGTTAACACCGTCTGATATTTACACAACTCTGTAATAAATTTATCACTAATATTATTTAGCCATGGAAAGTCATATACCGCCACACTAATATTTTCTTTGGCTAATTGTTGAGCCGCTAAATAAGCTTGTTTCAACAGAGTTGGACCATACCCTACTAGGGCAATATCATGGCCGGAATAAATGGTTTGACCCAAGCCAACTTGCAATGAATAACTTTTCGGCAATGAAAATGGTAAATCAATTGGTAAACTTTCTAAACGAATATAAGTACTGAGTGGATTTTTTTCTACAGCCCAGCGTAAAGTTAAACGCACTTCTTGTTCGCAACTCGGTGCAATTAATGTTAAGCCGGGAATGGAGCCTAATATAGAAATGTCGCGCACTGATTGGTGCGAGTGGCCTGGTCCGGCTGGCAATATTCCAGCCAATGAACCAGCGTAAATAATTTTAGTTTCTTCTGTGGCATTATTATAAATCTGTTCATTGGGTCGAGTTGATAAAAAACAGGCAAAAGAATGCACGATAGGTAATTTGCCAGATAAAGCTAAGCCCCCGGCCAAAGACACCATATCTTGTTCAGCAATGCCACATTCAACAAAACGGTCAGGATGTGCTTCTTTAAACGGAATCAAACCGGTGTCTAACATTAGATCTGCATCTAACACTACAACTTCTGCGTGTTCATCACCAATAGTTTTAAGTTCAGCACCATAGGCTGATATCAATTTCTGCGGTTGAGAGCTGGTGGTATATTTTGCTAAAGCCTCACGTTGTTCTAAAACTAAATCTGTCACTTCCACTTGTTTTAGTAATTCAGTTAAAGCCTTAGCGTAGTTATCGGCACTGGGTGCACCACTATGAAACTTATACAGTTCATCTTCGCCTAATGAGTTGCCTTCCATGAAGCTTACTCCTTTACCCTTGATAGTGTCAGCAATAATAACTTTAGGTTTGTCAGTGATATTATTAAATCGCTCTAAAGTTTCAGAAAATTGTAACAAATTATGGCCATCAATTCTGGCTACTTCCCAACCAAAAGCCGCAAACTTTTTTTCCAAATTACCAAGATCACTCACTTTTTTTACCCAAGTATCCGATTGCATTTTATTATGATCCACGATCACGGTAATTTCTCCATAATGCCCATTAGCAGTCGGTTGTAAAGATTCCCAATTCTGTCCTTCTTGTAATTCACCATCCCCTGTGAGCACAAAAAATCTGCCTGGCCGTTTGTTTAAGCGTCTAGCTAAAGCCATACCTCTGGCTTTGGCAATTCCCATACCTAATGAACCAGTGTTAGTTACTATACAAGGTGTATTCACAATATCAGGATGACCGGGCAAACCACCTAACCGTCTTAGGGTATGAATTTTTTCGAAGGGTATTTTTTCTAAACCTAATAAAATAGAGTACAACCCCGGAGCATCATGACCTTTCGATGAAAAATAGACATCGTCTTTTCCCAGCACATTGAGATGCAACCACGTTACTATATCCATGGCACTAAAACTGGAACCAATATGCCCAGAACCAGCTTGGGCGATCATATACAGTGTATTGATGCGAAACACTGTAGCGAGCACCCTAACTTGTTTTACAGGGTCAGTAATAGTTCGCCGTAAACGCTGAATTTCGGATAATGGCACGAATGATAATTTCATAGCACTATATTTGGTAAAGTAACTAAGTGTTGTTTAATTAAATACTCGGCCACGACCCAATCCTCTGGCAAATTAATATCAAAACCATCATAACCAGTAGTAAAAAATGGTGCAATAAACTTACCAGAAATAGTACCTTGTTCTAGTGGTATACGACACCAAGCTATTTCTAAACTGGCATTTTGCGCATACACTTTTGGCAAAGTTTGATAGGGTGAACTATGCCAGGGTGTCGCGGTTAAATCTGGATTACTCATAATTGGTTCCATCTGATCATCAACTACGCGCCACATTTTAGCGGGATGTTGTTTGCATAATTCTACTGCTCGAATAGAATCAACGTGTTTAGTAGAAAACTCTTGCCAAGCGCGTTGAATGGTATTGACCTGCCGAAATGGGCTAGTAGGACGTAGTATGGCAAAAGCATCGGTCGGTTTCATTAACTGTTTTAAAACATATTGCACCCATTTTATATCAGGCGAGTTATCCGTTGCTAATTCAGCAGGACGTAGCCCAAATACAGTTGCCCCATACTGTTCTGCTATTTTTGCAATATCTTTACTATCAGTAGACACTATAACATCAGTAAATATGCCAGCTTGTTTAGCTGCAACAATAGTATAAGCCAACAAAGGATGTCCATTGAGCAACTTAACATTTTTATTTGCTACGCGCTTTGAACCAGCTCGAGCGGGAATGAGAGCAACACAACTAAACATGACTGGGATTATGTTTAATATAAACTGTTTTCCAATCGGAATAGACATCTAACGCCTCAGTACCGGCTTCTCGCCAACCAGTGCCAGAATTCTTTTCTCCACCAAAGGGTAAATGTGGTTCGCTGCCATGTGATGGCCCATTCACTGAAATAACACCCGCCACACATTTATCTTGAAATTCTTGGCTGCGATGAATTGAGCTGGTATGAACGGCAGCCGTTAAGGCAAACTCAGTGCTATTAGCTAAATCTAGTGCTTCCTGAAAATTATTTACTTGATATAAAACAGTAATCGGTCCGAATAATTCTGCGCAAGAAATAGCATCAGTTGGTTTAGCTCCTTCTAAAATAGTTGGTGCATAATAAAATCCAGAAACATGTTCGCTATCGGTTAATCTTTTCCCACCCAACAATAACGTAGCACCAGCCTCTACTGCCCGTTCAACCGCTGCCGCCATGTTATTTAACTGCTTCTCATTTATCACTGGGCCAGTGCTATACCGTTTAGCTTGTTCGAGAAATAGAGTTTTAAATTTATCATAAACAGATGCAAACACGATAATACGACTACCGGCGGCACACCGTTGACCAGCATTAGAAAAAGCTGACTGCACCGCAAAATCTGCCGCCGCTTCCAAATCGGCATCATCACAAACCACAAAGGGGTTTTTACCGCCTAATTCTAAACAAACTTTTGCCAAGCGTTCACCGGCAATTTTGTTGATTTGTTTTCCAACTGGTACCGAACCAGTGAAACTAATTAATTTCACACGCTCATCTGCCACAAGCGGTACGCCAACTTCCGTACCAAAGCCTTGAACCACATTAAACACGCCAGCCGGTATACCTACCTCTTTGAGTAATTCAGCGAACCAAATAGCTGTATATGGAATATCCTCAGATGGTTTTAGTACTACAGTGTTACCACACAGCAAGGCTGGAAATGCTTTCCAAGCCACATTCGGCAATGGAGTGTTGGCGGCAATAATTAAACCACATACTCCAATTGGCTGGCGCACAATCATAGCCGTACGGTGCGGCATACTACTGGTAGTAGTTTTACCATAATAGCGGCGTCCTTCACCGGCCACAAAAAACCCCATTTCCATAGCTGCTTTTGCTTCTCCGGTCGCATCAACTATCGACTTACCTGTCTCCAAATTAACAATCTCGGCAATTTCGGCACTGCGCTGTTGAATGAGTTGAGCCACCGCCCGTAATAACTCAGCGCGCTGCATAATACTAGTTTCCTGCCACTGTTTGGTTGCTGCCAAAGCAGCCTGCACGGCCAATGCTACGTCTACGGCTCCACCCCGTGTTACCTGAGCTAATGATGCTCCTGTGGCCGGATTTAACTTATCATAAAATTGACCAGTGGTACTGGTAGCTATCTGGTTATTGATCCAGTGTTGCACCATCTTGGGGTACGCCATAAGGGCTCTACTGTATCAATTTTCTACCAAGCCGTAAAGCCACCGTCGATAATCAATTCTTGGCCGGTCATATAACCAGAAGCATCTGAAGCAAGAAAAAGGAGCGGTCCAACCAGATCAGTTGTGCTACCCATTCGACCCAGCGGCACACGCTCATTAAATTTACGTTTAAACTCACTGTCTTGCCCTCCCTCAATTCCACCTGGTGACAAAGTATTAACCCGAACATTGTAATCACCCCAATGAGTAGCAAAATATTTAGTTAATTGAACTAAAGCGGCTTTCGACGCTCCATAGACAGGTGGCTTTAAAAAAGGTGGATCATTTTTTAAGTGATCATAAAACCGCGCATCAGGTGAAACTGAAGCATACAAAGAACCAATATTAATAATGGAACCATGTTGTTGTTGTACCATACTCTTACCAAAAACTTGCATACAATAAAATGCTCCTACTACGTTAACATCTAACACCTGTTTAAAAATATCTCCAGAAAAATCTTCTAATAAAAATGTTTTCGTTGGTTGGTTAGGTGGTTGATCGATACCAGCGTTGTTGATCAAAATATCTACCACACCAAGATCGGCTTCAATCATTTGGCGAGCCACCTCGAGGGAGGCTTTGTTAGTAACATCAGCTTCAGGTAAATCAAGCTCAGCCACTTTAGCACCGGCTTGCTTAAGAGTTTCAACCCAAACTCGACCTAATTTTCCTTTGGCTCCGGTAACAACGGCCACTTTACCTACTAATGAAAATATATTATTTTTTTCCATAATTATTATTTATCCAATCACAAATCTCTCTCACTGCACCATAACCACCTGGCTTAGTGGTTCGATATTTCGCCACTTTAAGTGCTGCCGGATAAGCATCAGCTACGACAATGGAGCAATCAACTAAGGTTAAACACTCGACATCATTAATGTCATTACCAACATAAATTGTATTGTCAGATGATACCCCCTGATCTGTCATCAATTTAAGCAAAGCCGCTTTTTTATCATTCACACCAGGTATACACGGTATTTTCAATTTTTTGCACCGTGCTGCTACAACTGGATTTTCTTCGGTGGACAGAACATAAATTTTTATTCCAAGATTTTTAAGTTTTACTAAGCCAAGCCCATCACTGCGCCAGCACCGCACCGATTCATTGCCATGTTGATCTGTCCAAACTGTATTATCTGTAAACACACCGTCGAAATCAAACACGACTAATTTAGTCTTGGTAGTAGTTGCAAGCTGTGGTAATGCCTTAGACATGATCGAGAGACAATTCTTCATCTTCCTGCAAAGGTACTTTCAAAGTCTTGCCATATAATTCTTGAGCATGGTATGGTTTTAAGCCATCACCGGGAGATTTGAAAGCTAAATCAGCTTCAGTTAGAACATGACCAGCCGGTAAATTTTTAGCGGCCACAATTTTTTTGGCCATCTTAATACTAGCAGGAATTTCCGCATCCAATAATACTTTTTTACCATCACCCAAGGCTAAGCGCGTTCGTTTCATATCACGAATCATTTTGCTTAATCCGACTGGTTCCAATGAAAAAGCTTGATCCGTCCCCTTCATGGCGCGGTTAATGGTGAAATGTTGTTCAATAATACGACCGCCTAAGGTATACATTACCGGACCCATGACAATGCCACTAAAATGAGTTGATAAACCAACTACTGCATCCGGAAATTTTTTCCGATACGTCTCTAACACACGTAAATTGATTACTTCTGGTGGTGTTGGGTAGGTAGCCGTGCATTGTAATAAAGCAACATTTTTATTTATCGCGGTCACAGCATTATAGGCGCGCTCAACATCCTCCATCGTAGCTGCTCCAGTACTAATAATCATCGGCTTACCTTTTTTGGCAACATATTCTAAGAATGGAATATTGGTTAGCTCGGCTGAGGCTGTTTTATACATCGGAGTATCTAACTTCTCCATAAACTCGACACTGTGCACATCAAAAGGTGTAGCGAAAAAAATAATATCCAATTCTGCGGCGTAACGTTTTAGCTCTTGATATTCAGCTTCTCCAAACTCTAAAAAATCACGATGCTCACCGTAGGTTGGAGCATAGGCATTTTCTGAATTATATGGTGAGTTATAAAAATCTTTTGTGTATAAAAATTTATTATCTCGCTTTTGAA
The DNA here is from genome assembly GCA_041665365.1 of Patescibacteria group bacterium. Lineage (NCBI taxonomy): Bacteria > Patescibacteria group bacterium. Next base: position 80,253 of record JBAYIY010000003.1, on the reverse strand, counting down.
TTTTAACAGCACTTGCTCCTGCTTCTTTGGCGGCCTTAAACATAGACTTACAGGTTTCTAGATTACCTTGATGATTATGCCCAATTTCAGCAATAACAAAACAATCACTGTTATCATTAATGATTGTTTGACCGATTTGTAGCTCTCTCATGATCGCATTATAGCACCTAACAGTATTAAAACAACTTATACCGTCATCATCTTTTTTTTACTGACTGGCTTACCAATATATTTACCTTTAACCTTTTGCCCATATTGGGGGGCTTTATAAATCTCAATAATGTCTTTGCTAACAAAATTATTGGCTAAATCATTGCGCACAAAAAAAGCATTTACTCCTCTATTATCACAAGCAATTAAAGTGTAATTTTTTAATTTTCCAAGGTTCACAAAAGCTAACAAACTAGCCCCAAAATAATTAGTACTATCCCACACTCCATTTGGATCATATTCGACTGCTTTACTCTCGGTTGGTGGAAAGGCTGCGTTATATTCTACAATCACAACGCGAGGTGAGTACTGCTCAATCGCCTTCCATACCCAATAGGTATTGTAATCGATATCCACTGATAGTAAATCAAACTCAGTTGGTACAGCATATTTTTTTAACAAAATATTAATGTTTTCCGCTGTAATAAACTCCTGTTTGATTTGGGGTGAATTATTGTCTGAACCATCTAATTGTAATGATTTCCAACCAGCTTTTTGAATTAAATAACGAGTGTTACATTCAGTGCCATCTTCAACACCAATTTCTACCGCATATTTATTAGTTGTGCCGATTTTTTGAAAAATTGCTTTGATTATTCCATCTTCTCCATTTTGAGAATATACTTTTGCCTCATATAAATTTAAATCTTTTATGGGACTGCTTCCAAGCTTAGGAAATACAAATCTAAATTTATAATACGCCCTTAAACGCTTACAAGGTGTGACAATTTTTTTTTGATATTGTTTTATTGTCCAAATGTGCAATATCACGAGAGCTCGATAAAATTTTTTTAAAATATTCATGTAAACAACAAACTAATTGATTAACTATAAATACGTGATGTGGTATATCACAGCTAGTCAAAATATTCAACTCCTGAATATTGTGCTTAGTCCAATAACACTTCTGCGGTTTCGATCAAGACAAGTCCAAATTCTAATGCTATCATTAGCCACATGATTTGGTCTATTCTGCAAGTGATCAGTAAACAAGGTCTTTCTTTTATAATTTTTGCGATTTTAAGTTGGTTACTTAGCCCTAAGGATTTTGGTGTATTGGCCACAGCCATGATAATGATCTCTTTTCTGGATTCTTTCACTGAAAACGGCTTCAGTTCGGCTTTAATTCAACGACAAAATGTCACCAACCGTCATTTTAGTTCTATTTTTGTTGTTAATGTTCTAGTAGGAATGATACTTACTATTATCGGTATTGTTAGCGCTGGTTTTGCCGCAAATTATTTTTCGACTCCACTCTTAAAACCAGTAATTCAAATATTGTCACTCAGTTTTATAATTAATACATTGTCTCTCACTCAAATTGCTTTAGCTCAAAAAAAATTACATTTTCGTGTTTTAGCAATTCGAGATACTATTTCAACTGTTATCAGTGGTGGCATCGGCATCACCCTAGCGTTATTTGGTTTTGGTGTCTGGAGTTTAGTCATTCAGACAGTTTGCCTCTCAGTCATAAATACGTTGGTATTATGGGGTGTCTCTGATTGGAGACCAAATCTGAAAGAATTTTCAATGGTAGCCGTAAAAGAATTGTGGCCTTATAGTTCGCGTCTATTAGTGTTCAACATTATTAAATTTTTTGCACAAAATACAGAAAAAATTTTTATTTCCCTGATGCTTGGTACAGTGACTCTTGGAATTTATTCATTTGCATTCAAATTTACCGTAACACCAATTACTATGTTTGTTGGAGCAATTGGTATATATTTATTTCCAAAATTTTCCAATCTTCAAACTGATCTTAAAGCTGTAGTAAACTCATATTTATTAACCACTCGCGTAACCCACACAATTGTTACACCTATTCTTATGACTATTATCATAACGGCCCCAATTATTGTTCCGGCTGTTTGGGGTAATATATGGATTAAAACTATTCCAATTTTACAAATCCTTTCAATATTAACCTATGTCCAAGTGATAGTATCTCCCGCAGGACCAATATTCAAAGCGTTTGACAAACTTAATTGGTTGCTTTATTGGTCAATTGGAATTACTTTAGCGACTGCGATAAGTTTACCTATTGCAATTCATTTTTTTGCTCTATCGGGAGCAGCTTGGATGATCACAATTGTCTACCTCGTTAGTTTAACTATAATGTATTTTTTAATTCATAAGCTTCTGCCGATTCGTTGGCAAGATATTATGCTTGCTTTATGGCCATCTTTCGGATCCAGTGTGTTAGCTGGTCTTGGTTTTTTACTAATTATTCATTTTATACCAAGTTTATTTTGGTTCCGACTAATTTGTGGTTTACTGGTTGATGGTTCTATCTATTTAATTATACTATATTGGTTAGACCGTAATAGCATACGACTGATTATTCAAGAACTAAAAAAAATCATACATCCTAACCAGGCTGCTTGATTTTATCATTAGACACTGCTATAGTGCGAGCCGAACAATTAATGGATACTATTTACCGCCCGGGTTAATAACATATGTCTGATTATAAAAAAGAGCTGTACAATAATTACGTCACAACCCACACGGCACATCGAAAAGGGGCTGGTTCGTTGGTTGATTTTCAAAACCGGATTTATCCATTTAATCATGAAATGGGTCGATTTTTACCCGTAAATCAAACTGCTAAAATCTTAGATCTTGGATGTGGTAATGGTAGCATTGTGTGGTGGTTACAACAAAAAGGTTATACGGAAGCCAGTGGTATTGATATTAGCCCGGAACAAATTAAAATTGGTGAAGAGTTAGGAGTAAAAAATATTGTTTGTGGTGATCTATTTTCTTTCTTAGAAAAGAATACTGCTCAATTTGAATTAATCATAGCACGGGACGTATTAGAACATTTTTCTAAGCCAGATGTTGTGCGCATACTTCAATATTGTCAACAAGCTCTGGCCGTAAATGGAAAATTGATTGTGCATGTCCCAAATGGAGAATCACCCTTTTTTGGCCGCGTTCGCTATGGTGACTACACTCATGAATTGGCTTTTACCCGTAATACCATAATGCAGATTGGCCAACAATATGGTTTTGCTCAAGTCGATGTTTATCAAATATTTTCTAGAGGTCGAGGTATCCAAGAAACCATGCGACAAATCATGTGGTGGGGCGTTCAAAAAATTTATAAATTACTGCTTTTCACCGAAACTGGAAAAGTGCCATATATTGTGAGCCAAAATTTGCTGGCCATATTGTATAAAAATAAACCACATGGCTAATAGTTCGAAAAAAAATATTTTGTTTATTGGTAATTACCCTCCGCCTTATGGCGGAGTACCGCGTCATTTTGAATATCTCATGCCACATCTTATAAAACAAAATTGGTCTATTCACGTATTATCTGGTGGCAATAGTGGTATTAAGAAACAAGCTGATCTAACTGTCTACAAACCTACCCAATGGCAACGTTATTTTAGTTTTACTCGTCAATTATTTCATCAACCAAATCACCCAGTATTTCAACAATTAAAAAAAGTAGCACGCCCCGATTGGTTGCGTTATATCACTTACATTGAGATGGGACGTCACATTATTGAACAGCATAACATTCAGCTCATTAGTGCTTTTAATATGTATAGTTACGCACCTATCGGAGCCTACTTGAGTGAGGCTTATAACATTCCGTTGATTGTGACAAATTTCGGTGAATTTTATAGTCATAAGACATTTTTTCAAAAAAATCCTAACCTGACTCAATACGTTTGTGAGCGCAGTACAAAATTGTTAGCTATGAGCAAACACTGTGCAGACAGTTATTCCGAAATTGGGTTAAAACCAAATGTTACGGTTATCCCTTATGGAGTAGATATTAAAATGTTCAAACCTGATAATAATGGAGACATTATTCGTAAACGTTTTAACTTAACCCCAACTGACTTGGTGGTTCTTTTTGTTGGTCGACTCTGCCATGATATGGGTTTATCAACTCTATTGGAAGCTATTAATCAACTGGTCTTAAACAAACCATCTATAAAATATATTATTGCCGGTGAATCTGGTGATGCAACTAAAGCAGTCCAACAATTGTCGGAAAAATATCTTAAACGGGTTTTTTTTACAACTTGTATCCCCTTCGATGAATTGCCTTTATTTTATGCCGCTGCTTCAATAGTAGTGGCACCAACTCAAGGAGCCAGGGCTTGCGGTAGTTTGGCGGCCATTGAAGCCATGAGTACTGGTAAACCAGTCATTGCTGCTCAAGTCGGCGGCATTCCAGAAATTATTCAACATAATATTACTGGCCAATTAGTTGAAGCAAATAATTCAGCTATGCTAGCTGAAAATATAGCAAAACTTTCCGAACTATCTCCGGTTAAGTTAAACGCTATGGGTACGGCTGCAAGACAACGCGTTGTAACAATTTATGATGAATCTAAACTAGATCAACAGTTTGAGCAATTCTATAACTCATTACTTGTGCCTCATGAAGACTAGATTAGCTTTTGTTGATCATTCCTTTCATCGCAACACTCATTCCGGCGACTTCTTACGTGAGCTTTTCAGCGAACAATATATTGTTCAAGATTTGTGGGACGATGGTTGGAAAAAGGGTAAAAGTATAACGGCTCAAGCTGTCAATGAAACCCAAGCAGACGTAGTATTTTTTTTCCAATCGCTGCCAACTTTTAGTGAATTGAGAAAAATAAAACCGAAGATTATTTGGGCACCCATGTACGATTCGGTACCAATTCATAATCGAGCTTACTGGTTTGAATTATCCACGATCCCCATTAAAATGTTGACCTTCAGCAGTACTTTACATAGACATTTACTTAACAACCAATTAGATAGTTTGTTTGTCCAATATTGGTTTAACCCAGAAACGTTACCACAAGTAACGGATTACAGTACGATTCGGATATTTTTTTGGCAACGTACCGATATTACTTTTCAACATGTCAAGAAAATTATTGGAAATACTCCTGTTGAAAAATGTATCGTGAAGCTAAATCCTGATCCTCAGTTTGCCGCTAGTCGACCAACCGCTGAAGATATTAAAAAATATCATATTCAAATTGTTGAATCCGGTTTTACAGATAAAACTTCTTATCTAAAGTTACTGCAATCATGTAATGTATTTATTTGCCCGCGCCGTTATGAGGGTATTGGTATGAGTTTTTTGGAAGCCATGGCGATGGGGCTTGTACCAATAGCACTGGATCATCCTACAATGAATGAATATATTCAACATAGTAAGAATGGACTACTATGGAAAAAACTTGAACTATTGTCTTTTGACAACCTATCAACATTAGGTACTCAAGTTCATCAAATTACCACTCAAGGATATACGGATTGGAAAAAACAAACTCAACTCATTTTACAGTTTATGTCTGAACCAGCTCAGGCTAAACGATCATATCAAATTAATTTGCTATTTAAAAATTATTTCTTGAAGGGATTATATACCTTGTACTTAGTTAAACGTCGTTTCTTGGGTGGTACCTACTGAGTCATACGGTCAATACGACGAGAAATATCTAGATGTAATATACTTACCAACCAGCCAGTACACACAAAAAAATACTGGCGAAATCTTTGATAACTCAATGGTTTTGTATAGTGACTAGCAATATGGTACATTTCTAAAACTTGTTGTTTGGTGCGTTGCGCACTTTTTGCATCAGCATAATAGCGCATGTTTGCAATAACTTTTGGAATAATAGCTGGTTCATATTTTTGCAAAAATCGCAACCATAAATCATAATCCATGGCTAGATGATAATCCTGTCGCAACCTACCACATTGATCTAATAAAGTTTTTCTAAAGAAACAGCTGGGCTGACCAATATTATCATAGTCTAACAAATTCTGGCGCACAAAATTGGTTGGTTTAACGATAGTGTATACTTTACCAGAGCGATTCACTAAATTCCAACCGCCATATGCCCATTGGGTTGTAGAATGATTTGTAAAATAATCTAAAACTGCTTGTAAAACATTTGATTCATAGTAATCATCTGAATTTAGATAAGTTATAATGTCACCTGTCGCCAAATTCCAACCCTTATTAATAGCGTCAGATTGACCTTTATCTGACTCACAAATAACTTTAACTGTAATCTTGTGTTGTTCAAATTTTGGTAAATACTCTTGAATAACTTGAGCTGTTTCATCAGTAGAAACAGCATCAACAATAATATATTCAAGCTCATCGACACAAGTTTGTTGTAAGATACTAGAAAATGTTTTCCCAATAAATTGACCCTGATTATATGACGGCGTAATAATTGAAAGTTTCATGAGGGAGTGTAATAGCGATAAAATTCCACATTATCATCTGACCAGTCTAAGCGATAATGCGTTTGAAAAAATGAATCAGTTAATATTTTTTGCCGCCGGGTTTCAAAATTGGTTTTCAATACAGCTTGTTGTTTATAAAATTGCTGATAGTTTTTATCACTGGAAATAGCCTGTTGCGACAAAACTGGATCAACCACTAAATACTTCTTTTCCAATATTAAGTATTGCTCACTAGTACCCGGATCAGAAGCCACATTGGTCAATTCTTGTGGTAATAATTGACTATTTGGAATAAATATATTCAATTGATTCATTTGCGTAATAAACCTAATAGGTGATGAATTTGAGCGCTGTACCAGTTCATATGTATGATCAAATATACTGGCAAAATATGACCTATAAAAAATTGGTGGATTCGTAAAACTACCCACATATAAAATGACTAAACCAACAATTAACCATGAAACATAATTCTGTTTGTAAAATTGTTGTGCCAAATAAACTGTCCCTAAGATGGCTAATAATAATAAATACCATCCACACCTACCTCGATAATAGCTCATTTCTAAAATGCCTGTTTGCGTAGCTAAACCAAATACAAAAGAACTAACTCCAATAAATAATCCAAATAAATTGTGGGCTTTTATACTGTGCCATAGTATAAAAGCTGATATAAAAATCCATAAGTATGCACCGACAGCTAACATATTATTTATTTGTCTAATGTTTTTTACGTTTAAAATATCGATCGCAGACGATACCATGGGCTTTAAGTTGTTTTGATAAAAAGCACTATTTTGTAAATTTGACAATACATTATCAAATAAATAAGGTTTTTTTATACCTACATCCGTTTTACCTATATCTGTGTTTGAATTATTGTTATCATTAAAATTATACTCCTCCATAATATTATCTGTACCATAATTTGATACCACTTGAAAAGAATTATTTTGCTGTTGAACAATCGGTATTTCAGGAAAACCACCCCCACGTTTCAATATTTTTGTTTGCAAAAATACATGTCCTATGCCTACACTAAAAGCGAGCAATGCCAAGCACCCACATATTAAAACATAACGTCTTTGTTTATATTCAAAATTCGTTCTGATAACCATCATCATTACCCACGCCAAACCAATAATTGGTAGTAATTGTATATATAGATAAGGCACAGTTAAAGCTAATCCAACCCCATTTACGAAAAATAAACTATAACGTTGCCAGGTTGTCAGATCTTTTGGACGTGTCAGTAGTTCCAATAAAACTATAAAAAAGAAAAAACTTAAAGCTGATGGAAAAAAACTAATCGTCTGTAACGTCAATTGATTCATTACAGGCAAAGTACACAATAAAATAAATAACACTCGAACAAGCGGTTGTTGTATATAAGTACGTATGAGCCAATAACAAACAATAATAAACAATACCCCTATTATTGGTCCAACAAATCTATAAATATCTACAATGTTTACAAAATACTGTAACGGAAAAAATAATAGGTGAAACCCTGGAGCGTAGTATGTACTATTTAATACGCCTACCTGAAACAAGTCTTGCAAGAAAACTACATGATTATACGTATCATTGTTTCCAGGTGCTGCTGTTGATATAGCATCATAAAAACGAGTATAAATAACGGGCAAAAATATTATGAAACCAATAATTATCTTACTCCAACATAATCGAACTCGTAATGAAGAAATAACGGAGGTACGCTCACTCCATAAACGCACTAAACAATATAAGTTAATCGATATCATGACAGTGACGTACCACAGCGAAAACAACTCTACAATATTAAAACAGTAGAATATATAACCTATTATTATGTGTATGGCCAATGATGTTGGAACACAATATCGAAGTGCTATCTTGAATTGATGTATTATTAATGTTATAGGTAGTAACCCGGCAAAGGCTACTGCAAAAATGTATGTGGCTATGATTAGTACTCCCATAATAGGTATATATTCATTCTACTGCAATAATCATTTTTTCTAATTGAACACCAGAAATCGAGATATCAAACTTTTTAGCCTGTAACTGAGCAGCGTGTTGCATAACCTGATAAGATTTATCATCAAGCTTAATAATTCTTTCTAGGAAGCCGGTTAACATATCATCAGCCTCAAATAAAAAACCGGTTTTACCATTAATAATCGTTTCCTTTGGACCACCGTTATTATAAGCAACCACTGGTGTACCATACATCATTGATTCGATTGGAACAAGCCCAAATGGTTCATTTTTTGAACAAAACACTGTTGCTCTAGCCTTAATATATAAATTAGCTAATTGATCGTCTGATACTGACCCTAAAAAGGTCACTCGATCTTCGATTTTATTATTCTGCGTTAACTTTTTTAAAGTGTTTAAATATTCACCCTGGCCAGCTATGATGAGATTATAATTTGGATATCTCTGAGCTATTTTAGTAAATGAATTGATGAGTAAATCAACATTTTTAAATTTTGTTAACCGACTGACAGTAAAAAAATAATTGTCTTTCGTTAAGGCTGGCGCAACATCTTTGATATATGATGGTGGATATATTACGCCTTGAGTAGTTTTACCATAACATGTCTTATAACTAGCTGCGGCAAACTGGCTATTACCAAATACCAGATCATTTTGTTTTTCTAAATAGACATCAATTAATTTTAAAATGGGACGAAATAGCTTTGCTCCCAACCGCATCAGTGGATTCTTAATAGCATTAATCCAATCTACTGAATGAATAAAGGCACTTGGTTCATTACAATTCCAAATAATTTTTTGATTTTTATGGTTTAGTTTGTATAACCAAGCCCACCAATTTGACGGTAACACTTGCGGGAAAAAAATATAGTCTTTATAACAAGATAATACCAGATTGATTTTAAATTGCCAGATTAATAATAGTGCCCAGTACTGTAATGTATTACTGGGTGGTATTTTAACAAGTTTGAATTTGAGATCGTTATTTTGTTGTAGAAAATCGCTCGTGGCTCCGGCACATAAAATTTCCACAATATATCCGTGGTGTTGTAGATAGCGAGCAAATCGAACTGTTGAGTTAGCGGCACCACCCGGTAGAAAAAAATGTGGAAATAGAAAAAGAATTTTTTTCACACTACTTTATCATTATCTTATTAACACCATCAGTTTATAAGCCAATATGATTTTGAAATAATTAAATTGGTGTAAAAGTAGAATAATAGGATGATTTTTTCCATAAAGTCTTGCTAAACGTAGTTCATCCTGAAATTGTTTTTTATTAACACTACCGCTTTTACTGCCCTGATAATATCTAAAATTTGCGATGTATTTATTTATTACGCCAGCTTGATATTTTTGACCAAGTCTTAACCAAAATTCATAATCCATGCAGAAATTTTCCTGCTCACTAAAATAACCCACTTCATCATGTAATTTTTTCCGCCAAAATGTAGCTGGTTGAGAAATGAAATTTTCACTCAATAATTTTTTATAACTATAATGCTTTAGTAATAATTTTTTGTACCAGGTAATAAATTTTCTAATTTCACGGTCATGTTCATTGATAATTTTACATTGACCAGTTACCCACTGTTTGTTTGGATATTGTCTAAAATATGCCATTACGACATTGATCGCATCCGGCAAATAGGTATCATCAGAATTTAAATAAGCAACAATATCACCCGTTGCTTTTTTTAGACCCTTGTTGATGGCATTAGATTGTCCTGAATCTTTCTCCGACACCCATTGGATGCGCGTATCTTGCTCTGCATAACGTTTAATAATATCAACTGAGCCATCGGTTGAGCCGCCATCAATGATGATGTACTCAAGCTCAAAATCGCCGGTTTGATTTAAGACGCTTTGAATAGTGCGTTCAATAAACTGAACTTGATTAAATGATGGAGTGATGATGGAAACTTTCATATTATTGGGAATAATCTCTTATGCGAAAACCATCTTTTAAATCTTTACCGCGCAACTCAATAGTTAACATTTGATCACCAGCCACACAAGGAAAAGTTGCTAACCAACAACTCTGACTGACACCAGCACTAAAGCCATCATATTGTTGTATAATCATACCTTCTTGTGGATATGGTGTATTGAATAATAACGTTGCATTACTCAATTCCGTGTATGAAATATGTCCAGAAATAATCCAAGCCAACCAACTTATTAAAACTGTGCTAATTAAAACTGTATGCCAAAATAATGACTTTATTTTTAACCATAATTGTTGAATGAAGGACAAACATAAAATTACTGCCCAACTTGCGACAATTCCAAAACCAAAGCGTGATAAATCTGGTGCACTGAATAACCATAAACCAGTAGTAATAACTAAGAGTATAATGATGGAAATATACTGCCGAAAAAAAATTTTAGTTGATTTGAACGACCATATAACAACCCCCACACTGGGATACAGTAAATAGACTAGGTAAGGATGATTATAAATTTTCTGTATAACAGCTACAAACCATTCCCAACGTGTAAGACCTACTAATTCTGTCATGGGCTGATTTGGTGCAAGTGCCCAAGTTTTAATTAGTAGTTTCATATTTTGAACTTCTGCAATAGGTATTTTCCAATCAACGTTGAAGAGATCTAATGTTGGAAATGGATAGATTAAATAACCAGACAAGATAATGTTTCTAATCAACCAAGGTAGTAAAATTACACTGTGTAATAGTATAAAAAGCATTGTATGATAACGGTTATTACGCCACTCTGTTATAATCAACCAAATAAATAAAAAAATCAACGATGCATTAGTTAGCTTCACCGTGATGGCAAACGCTATTAGCATTGCCAAATATAGTAAGTGATATGATCTTTGCTCACTACTATCTTCCGGTAGTTTCAATAGAGCAATAATGACTAAAAATAATAGAATAGCTTGGGGCAGATCTTGCGATGGTGAAGAAATATCATATGGATGAAAAAAACCAAACCAAGGGGTTAACACCAAAAACAAGCCAGCAGCCAATGCTGCATACGATGTTTTTTTGTATAATAAATCATCAATAGCATAGAGACAATAAATAATAAATAAAATCAAAAATAATCCATTAAGACTATGAAAAATTTCATTTCCATTTAATTCAATTTCAACTAACGCTGGGGGTAATAACCAACTAGAATTAAATGCTAATCTCCCTGACAAGTTGCCTAATCCAAGCACAGTTGGATAAATCTGCTCCCAACGCACAGTCTGCCCGTAATATAGGCCGGCATCTGGATGATCAGGACCAATAGATGACTGAAAAGCCGCAATGATTAGTATTGCTATTACAACAAGGTGTAGCCACCATTGTTTAGCGCATAAATACTCGGCGACTTGTTTACCGTGCAAGTAGATAAAGTGGCTATCATATAACCAATAAGTCACACATATACCTAAAATGATCATACGCACTGAACCAGCAATGGGCAAAATAATGGACAGATAAAGTAATAGTACTGTTAACGCCATAAATCCAATGATGGCGATCGTCGGCGGATCAAAATGATTCAATCCTACATCGTGCTGTAACCAACGACTCCATAAACGCAGTATCAGCAAACCAAAGGTATAGATAATAACTGTAATGATAAGCCAAACTAATAGTGTAAATAACATTGTCGAAACTAATCTAGTAGTCTTTTACTGCTAAAACGAAATTATTCATACCAAATTGAAAATAGTGATGTTGAATATTATTAAAACCGGCCTCCTTAAAATACTGATGAAGTAAGGCTTTATTGAAATACAATTTGTGATCACGAATTTCATCTTCACTCACAACATGTAAGCGATAAGCTAAAAATTCTAACACCGGTTTAGCATAGGTAGAAGGTGTGGTTAGTAATACTTTGCCACCTGGTTTTAAAACCCGTTTCATTTCTTGCAATGCTACCTCTGGTTTTTCCAAATGTTCTAAATTAGCCATCGATACTACGATATCAAATGTTTTATCAGGTAATGGCAATGGCTCATTGAGATTGGCTGCTAACATTTCAATGTGCTGAACCGAGCTAGGTCCAACAGATAAATCTACACCTATGCCGCGCTTTAGTTTGGATGCGATCGTATGTAAAAAACCAGCGTCATAACCACACCCTAAGTCAACCACCACACTATTGTCAGGGATATGTCGAACAATTCTTCTTAAACGCAACCAACGTAATAGACTTTCTAAACTAGCTTCTTTACCTTGAAAATGAGCACGTTGTCTGTTCATCAACGTAATAGATTAAATTTAATAATGCACCAGATCGCTTCAATGCCATCTTTCCAACCAATTTTTTTACCCTCACTATAACCACGACCACTGTAAGAAATACCAATTTCGTAAATGCGGCACTGATCTTGTTTCACCAATTTGGCCACTAACGATGTAAATTCTGGTTCAAATCCAAAACGTTTTGAAGTGAGCTTAGGCACGATCAAGTCTGAAACCGATCGAGTAAACACTTTATAACAGGTCTCCATGTCTGTCAGATTCAAATTTGTACACATATTTGAAAATGTAGTTAACATTTTATTCCCAATAAAATGCCAATAATACAAAATGCGGTGTGGTTTACCACCCATGAAGCGTGAACCAAACACAACATCTGCTTTACCTTTCAATATGGGAGCCAATAATTCTTCATACTCAGTTGGGTCATATTCTAAATCGGCATCCTGAATGATGATGATATCGCCACTAGCCTGAACCAGTCCTGTATGCAGGGCTGCACCTTTTCCAGTATTAACTTTATGAAAAAATACTCGATGACTGGTTTGATAAGATTCAAGTAGCGCTCGACTACCATCGGTTGAACAATCATCAACCAGAATAATCTCTTTTTGCAAATGACCCACTGAAGCCTGCTCTACTGCCTGGATAATAGCCGGTATCGTCTTGACTTCATTGTAGACAGGGATAATGATTGAAACTATTTTCATAAATGTTGCATAGGACTAGTAAACACTATGCGTGAATTAAACCAATAATTCCAGATCATGGCCACTAAGGATGAAATAATGCGAGATGTCAGATACCATATGCCCAATAGACTGGTGCAAATATACAATACAGAGTTGTTAATAACAATACCCACTGTGATAACAAATAGAAATTGAATATACTGCTGCCGATAGTTTGTTGACGCACTGTTAAATGAAATTGTCTTATGTAAGAAAAAACTAATAATAGAGATGATCAGAAACGAAATAACACCCGCATATAAATACCATATTTTAAAAACATCTGTTAATGTATATAAAATAGCCAAATCTAATAGACCACAACTGCCGCCAATCACAAAAAAAATTGGAAAGCTTCCATATCTTTGACGTACTGCTGTAATAAAATTTTGTACAGTTCGCAACATGATTAGACTTTTAATAGTTCCTTAAAATAGCTAATTGTTTTTACTAATCCTTCTTGCAAAGATATGGTAGGTTCCCACTGTAATTTAGTGCGAGCGAGTTGAATATTTGGCTGACGTTGTTTGGGATCATCTTCCGGAAGTGATTTAAATTCAAGTTGACTATGACTCTCTGGAATAAACTTGAGAACTAAGTCAGCTAATTGACGAATAGTAAACTCTTGCGGATTTCCTAAATTAACCGGACCAATAAATTGCTCTGTGTTGTTCATCATAGCAATCATGCCATTAACCAAATCGTCAACATACTGAAAACTCCTCGTTTGAGAGCCGTCCCCATATAACGTGAGGGGTTGATTCGTTAACGCTTGAACAATAAAGTTAGATACAACTCGCCCATCACGTGGATGCATGTTAGGGCCATAGGTATTAAAAATTCTAGCCACTCTAATATCTAAGTGATGTTGTCGATAATAATCAAAAAATAAAGTTTCAGCACACCGTTTACCTTCATCATAACAAGCACGAAGGCCAGTCGTGTTGACATTTCCCCAATACGCCTCAGTTTGAGGATGAACACTGGGATCACCATAGATTTCAGAAGTAGAGGCCTGAAAAATTTTAGCCTTTACTCTTTTTGCTAGTCCCAACATATTAATGGCACCATGAACTGATGTCTTTGTAGTTTGCACTGGATCAAACTGATAATGAATTGGAGAAGCTGGACAAGCTAAATTGTAAATTTCATCAACTTCAACATAGAGTGGAAAAGTAACATCATGACGTAGCAACTCAAAATGTGGATGACCGATTAAATCGAGCACATTACGCTTACTACCCGTATAAAAATTATCAACACACAATATATCGTGTCCATCAGATAATAAACTACGACAGAGATGTGACCCAATAAAACCAGCACCTCCAGTAATTAAAATACGTTTTGAATCGATTCTATTCATATCATTTCTTTATTATACCAATCAACACTTTGTCTAATTCCCTCTTTCAATTCAATTTTTGCCTGCCAACCCAACTTATTTATCCGCGACACATCTAACAATTTCTGGGGTGTACCATCTGGTTTAGTATTGTCCAACACAATTTCCCCGACAAAACCGGCGGCTGTTTTTACCAGTTGGGCAATGGCCATGATCGTGTGATCTATACCGGTACCGATATTAACAATGTCTTTACCGTCATAATTATTCATTAAAAACACAACGGCATTAGCTAAATCATCAACGTGCATTAACTCACGGCGCGGTGTGCCAGTACCCCAAACAGTGACAGTCGGTGCCTGAGATTGTTTCGCTTCAACAAACTTACGAATCAACGCGGGCAACACGTGGGAATTGTTCAGATCATAATTATCACCCGGGCCATACATGTTAGTTGGCATTACGGAGATGTAGTTGGTACCATATTGCACATTTAATGCTTCACATAATTTTATACCGGCAATCTTGGCTATGGCATAAGGCTCATTAGTGGCTTCCAATGCGCCAGTTAAAAGATACTCTTCTTTAATTGGTTGTGGGCAAAGTTTTGGATAAATACAACTACTGCCTAAAAATAATAGTTTTTTGACACCGGCTTGATAGGCACTCCAAATGACATTATTTTGAATTTGAATATTTTGGTAAATAAAATCTGCTCGATATAAATTATTAGCCTGAATCCCGCCTACTTTGGCAGCCGCCATAAAAACATAATCTGGTTTTTCTGTCTCAAAAAAAGCCTTAACCTGGGCTTGATTGAGTAAGTCTAATTCACTGTGCGTTTTTGTAATCAGGTTTGTGTAGCCTAACGTTGTGAGCTGCCGCATGATCGCACTGCCCACTAAACCACGGTGACCGGCTACGTATATTTTTGCAGTGAGTTCCATCATGCAGCTAAATGTCCTTTTTCTTTAGCAAAATAATCGTAATCAGCTAAAGCCATAATTTTAGCTAATTCAGTAAATCTCACTTTTGGTTCCCAACCCAAGATTTTTTTTGCCTTACTATAATCACCGATTAATAAATCTACTTCAGTCGGCCGAAAATATTTTGGATCAATGTTGATAATTTCTTTACCAGTTTTAGTATCAATCCCTTTTTCGTTTACACCGGAGCCTTGCCAAGTAATGTCCATGCCCAACTCTTTACCGGCCACTTCGATAAATTCACGCACCGTGTGAGTTTCATTAGTGGCTACCACATAATCATCCGGTTTATCTTGTTGCATCATTAACCACATCGCTTCGACATAATCCTTGGCATAACCCCAATCCCGTTTCGCATCGATGTTACCTAAATATAATTTTTCATCGATGCCTAATTTAATTTTGGCTAGAGCGCGAGTAATTTTACGGGTGACAAATGTTTCACCACGGCGCGGTGATTCGTGATTAAATAAAATGCCGTTGCAGGCAAATAAATTATAAGCTTCGCGATAATTGCGCGTAATCCAATAGGAATATACTTTAGCCACCGCATAGGGTGACCGCGGATAAAACGGTGTCGTTTCGGTTTGGGGCACAGCTTGCACTAAACCAAACATTTCCGAACTAGAGGCTTGATAAAACTTTATTTTATCACCGGCATCACGAATGGCATCGAGAATTTTTAATGTGCCTAAGCCAGTGACCTCACCGGTGTATTCCGGAATATCAAAACTCACCCGCACATGACTTTGGGCACCTAAATTATATATTTCATCTGGTTTTAATTCACGAATCAAACGAGCTAGATTACTACCGTCACTTAAATCGCTATAATGCAAAAACAAATTCACGCCATGCACGTGTGGGTCTTGATAAAGATGGTCGATCCTCCCCGTGTTAAACGTACTGGCACGCCGAATAGTACCATGTACAGTATAACCCTTGGCTAGTAATAACTCAGCTAAATAAGAACCATCTTGTCCGGTAATACCAATAATTAAGGCTGTTTTCATAGGTGTCATAGTTATTTTTTTAATGGTTCCAGGGCTTTATCCCGCACCCGGTTTTCTAACCTTTTTTCTAATTTTGTCACTAATAAATAATTATGAAAGGTTAAAAACAGTATAATTACAAAAGCAATGATAGAAAATAAATCAAACGCGCGCGCAATACCCAATTTTTCGGTCACAAAATTAAATCGATTCGGTAATAGTGTCACTAAAGCAAAGCCTAGCCAGAGTATTTCCCAGATAACAAACTGATAGCGATTAAACTCATGCCGCTTATAATGTAAAAAAGATAGATACATCATTACTAATCCGAAGACGCTGGCAATAATTTGAATATTAGTCATATTTTAGATGAATTTCCACCTTAGAATTTGTAATAAAATCTTAATACCATCAAAGACTGTAGTGCCTTTATAATTATCGTGATAAATCGTAGCGATATCGAATTCGGCATAATGTAAATGATGATCCCCCGTGCGCACGATCATCTCGGTTTCGGCTTCATAGCCAGTGCTGTGCCAACGTAAATCTTTATAAGCATGCGCAGTAAACACACGATAGCCGGATTGCGTGTCATGAATCATTACTTTAAATAAGAAACTAATCAGTTTTGATAAGAATTGATTACCAATGAGCATCATCATGGGCATTTTACTATTAAACTGACGCATACCAAAGACAATATCGAGTTTGTCATCTTGTAATTGTTTAATCATGCCAGGAATACTAGCCGGATTATGCTGCCCATCGGCATCGAGTGTGACAATCACATCAGCTTTCAGTAATAATGCTGCATCACAGCCGGTTTTTAAAGCCGCTCCCTTACCTAAGTTAACATCATGCTGCAAAACAACCACTGTTTCCCCTAAATCATTAATCATATCAGCCGTACCATCATTTGAACCATCGTCCACTATTACAACATAATCAACATGTAAGCGCGTTTGTTCGACCACACTTCTAATGCGTTTTGCTTCATTTCGAGCCGGAATAACCGCAGCGGTAATCATAAATGAGCCCATACTATTACATATATAGCCTTGATTGGCAAGTCGTGGTATCCTAACGCTACTATGCGCATATTAGTGACCGGTGGAGCCGGGTTTATTGGTTCCCATATTGTTGATGCCTACGTCCAGGCTGGCCATCACGTGATTGTAGTAGATAGTTTACAACATGGTTTTAAAAAGAATGTGCATCCAGCCGCAAGATTTTATCGAGTCGATGTGCGCAATCAAACTAAGTTACAACAGATTTTTATTACGGAGAAACCTGACGTAGTGAATCATCATGCCGCGCTCTCAGAAGTGGTGATATCGATGCGTGATCCTGATACTACTTTAGATGTGAATGTTTTAGGTACAGCCAATGTTTTACGCTGTGCTACTTTAGCCGGTACAAAAAAAATTATCTTTGCCTCAACTGGCGGCACCATTTATGGTAACGCCAAACAGTTGCCTACTAAAGAAACTGCACCGTTAGAACCAATCTCAGCCTATGCTGCCTCTAAACAATTGGGAGAAAACTGGATCCAATACTATCACCGTGCCTTTGGTTTGCATTACACTATTTTCCGTTATGGTAACGTTTTTGGTGTCAGACAAGATCCACACGGTGAAGCTGGTGTCGTAGCTATTTTTGCACAACAATTGTCCCAACATCAACCAACTACTATCTTTGGTCAAGGTGACAAAACGCGCGATTATATTTATATACCAGATGTTGTGGCGGCTAATATATTAGCTTTACAATCAGGTAATGATCAAATCTATAATCTAGGTTTAGGTAAACCAATTTCTGATCAAGTTGTTTATACCACTATAGCTCAACACTTCCCACAATCCGGCAAACCACATTTCAAAAATATCCGCGCTGGCGAAGTGATGCATACCTATATCAATGCCACTAAGGCCAGACGTGATTTAGGTTGGAAACCACATTGGAGTTTTGCTACCGGAGTAGCCGATTATGTCGAAACCATTTAAGGTAATTATCTCACTGGTGCTTGTGCTGGTTCAAGCTGGCTTGGTTGGTGTTTTACCGTACCTCATGTATGGTTGGTTTTTAACCACGCCGGATGCTGGTGGTTGGTCGTGTGGCGCGCAGACTTTAGCTGATACCGGCCAATTCAGTACAGGACACACCGGAGATTTAGGTTATAATTTTAATATCTGTTGGACCTCTAGTACCTATCCAGGTTTGCAATATTTCCTGGCCGGAATCATCAAACTAACCCATGTACCCGGCTATCACTTAGTGCCGGTTGTATTAGTGTTAACTTTAATGACACTAGCTGGTGTGCTATGGGCAATTGGTTGGGTCACATCACGTTCATTGTTGGTGGCTACTATAACTGGTTTAAGTACCAGTTTGGTACCAATTGTATTGCGCGCTGAGATTCTAACCCCACAAAATTTAATTGGGTATTGTTTGATTAGCATTTTAGTTTTATCACTAGCCCTGATTGTTACTACAAAAAACTGGTGGTTATGGTTTTTGGTTATACCGGTCACTGGATTATTAGGCTATATTCACTCATTGAGTTTTGGCGTAGCTGGCGTTACCTGTGCCGTGTGGTTTTATTTATGGTATCTGCCTAACTGGAAATGGAAACTGGTGATTGGTATTTTAGGTTTAGTTGGTTTTGGCTTGGTGTGGCAGTTTGAGATATTGCCAGTGTCACTGCATGAGGCGGTTAATTTGTTTAAGAGTGGCGCTTACTCCGGCTATGATCACCCACTGTACGATCACCCGGCCTTTCTTGGTTATGGTTTAGCGGCACTGGCCGTAATTGGTTTGTTATTTTATAAAGATAAAAGATCAGCGGTGTATGGTTTGATGATTAGTTGGTTAGTTGTTCCCCTAATTATGGGTCATCTATCTGTGATTGGTTGGATACTATTACCGGATAGATTTGTGGCTTACTGTTGGTTGGGAGTAGTCTTATTAGCTGCCGTTGGGATTGAACAATTACGCACGATGATTAAATGGCCGGCGTGGTTATGGTTAGGATGTGTCTTATTAATCTGGAGTGCTCAATTAGCGCATACCGTTGTTTACATAAAAGACGATATCACCGGTTGGAGTAATAGATTCAAACCACAAGCTGAATTTATCACAGCGGTGCAGTGGTTAAATACCAACCAACCTAATGATGGTGTGCTAGTGGGTATTATGGCCGCGGCCAATCGAGAAATTACGTTTGCCCCCTTGTGGTACGATGGACCAATTGCATCATATCCTTGGTATAATTTGAATCATCGCAATTTAAAATCATTTAAAGCTAATAGCTCTTTATACAAAACCGTATTTACTGACCAGACTAGTGCAGAATATTTGCGTGTCCAAGCATTCTATAATATTATAGCCAAACCAAATTCACCTGAAGCTTACCCAGCCGCACAACAATACCACTTAAGTTATTTAATCATGCCGAAAGGCTCTCAAGCTGACATTATTTGGCAAACCGCTCAGCCAGCTTCATTCCCCCAAATATATGAAAACCAAACCTATCGTATATATAGTCTGCGTTAACCTGATAGTAATACTATTGGTGTCGTTATCACTGTGGGTGATTTATTTAGCTTTGTTAGGTGACACTACTTTGTTAGGTGATCCCTATTATGAAGATCAGATCTTAGCCCCCACCCGCGCTTTTGGTCCCTGGTCTTTTATGTTGCTTGTAATGATACTGGCCATAATAGCCAAAATAACTGAACCGGCTAAAAGTTAAATATGATTATCCTAGTTACCGGTGGCGCTGGGTTTATTGGTTCACACCTCATTCAAGCGCTACACCAAGCTGGTCATGTAATTGTTAATGTCGATGAAATGAATGATTATTATAATCCGGTGTTTAAAATACAAAATTTGGAATTATTTTCAGCTTACAAAAATTATACTTTCTATAAAACCGACATTTGTGATCGAGTAAGTTTAGAAAAAATATTTGAAACCCATCAGCCTGACGTGGTGATTCATTTGGGGGCGCGCGCTGGGGTGCGTCCGTCTGTGCAGAATCCGGCGTTATATAAAAGAGTCAATTATGAAGGGACAAAACAATTAGTCGATTTAGCCAAACAGTTTGGGGTGAAACAATTTATTTTTGGCTCAACCTCGGCGGTGTATGGTAACATCACTCCCCCCTTCTCAGAATCAATCACTAATCTATCTCCTGTATCACCTTATGCCGTCTACAAATTACAAGCTGAACAGTACCTATCCAAAAAAATATTACCCACCACCATATTGAGATTCTTTACCGTGTATGGCGAAAGGGGCCGCCCGGATATGGCCCCATATTTATTTACTGAAGCCGTGTTAAACCATAAACCGATTCATAAATTCGGTGACGGTACTACCAGCCGCGATTATACTTACATTCAGGATATTATTTCTGGAATTATGGCGGCTATCAATCACCCGTTAGATTTTGAAATAATTAATTTAGGTAACCACCAAGCTGTATCATTGAATGACTTTATCAAAACTTTAGAAAATATTACCGGTCAAACCGCCGTGATCGAGCCACAACCCAGCCAAACTGGCGAGATGCAACACACTCTAGCTGATATCAGTAAAGCTCGAAGATTATTAGACTATTCGCCAACCACATCACTCCAAGTCGGTTTGACACAATTTGTAAACTGGTATAAGACACACCGGTTATGAAACTTGCTGTCTTAGGAAACACCCCAGAATTGTCCGCTTTGGAATTGGGTGTGGATTACACCGGTGGACAGGTTGTGTTGATAAATCCCGTAGGGGTAATTCATGAATTACCCCTACGGGATTTGGGTGGTACGGTTAAAATTGCCGACCAGATTGATGGAAACATTGATGAAATTTATCAATTATTAGAACAGATTCCGGCTGATCATAAATTGGTATTTGGGTTCAGTGTGTATGCCGGTGATGAGACAATATCAGCTAGTATGATTAATGATAAAAACCATCAACTACGGGAATTGGGTTTAACTTGGAAAAAAAAATTACGTGAGGGTGGTCGATCGGTTAGATTTGTGGTGAGTAATGAAACTAATTTATCATCAGTCATTGTCACCAAAGAACACTTGTTACGCGATCAAACCGATTTTATTGTGGCTCTCTATAAAGATAAAACCATTTTCGGTCGCACTACTGCAGTGCAAGATTTTAAAACCTTTTCTCAGAACGATTATGGCCGCCCTAAGCGAGATAGTTTTTCCGGCATGCTGCCACCCAAAGTAGCCAGAATGATGCTAAATATTGCCCGTCCGATGAAATCTAATACCATTTTGGATCCATTTTGTGGTTCCGGCACAGTTGTGCAAGAAGCATTACAATTAGGTTATACCTCTGTAGTTGGCAGTGATATTTCCCCACAGTGTATTGCCGATACGCAAGCCAATTTATCATGGGCAAAATTACCTGAAGCCAAATTAATCTGTGCGGATGTTTTAAAATTAAAAGATCATTTATCAAATCAAGCTGTTGATGTTATTGTGGGAGAAGGTACACTTGGCCCGGTACAGTTACATAACATTAACCAAATCAAACAACAACTCACGGATTTTTATAGTAAAGTTTTTATAGAATTATCTAAGTTGTTAAAACCAACTGGCCGTATGGTGTTAGCACTACCAGCTTGGAAACAATCTCAGGGTATACTCCAAATGGATTTAGACCAAGCCATTAAACAAGCCGGCTTCACGGTATTTCATAAACCGATTTTCTATGGTCGCGATCAGGCTAGGGTGTTACGGAAAATTTATTTTTTGAAACGAACCTAGACCTCTCCTCCCCAGCCCTCCTCTCCTTCATCAGGAGAGTAGGGAGTAAGAACACAAAAATAGATTCAACATTATTTTTCTTATTCCCCTCTCCTTCAGAAGGAGAGGGGTTAGGGGAGAGGTCTAAGCATGATGAAACTCCACCACATCCCCATCCTGCATCACATAATTTTTGCCTTCCATGCGTAGCCAACCTTTATCACGCGCAGTTGGATAACCACCGGCTTCGAGTAATTTTTGCCAATTAATCACTTCAGCGCGAATAAATTTTTGTTCAAAATCAGAATGAATCACACCGGCGGCTTGGGGGGCTTTGGTGCCGCGTTTAATTGTCCAAGCTCTGGTTTCATCTTCACCAGTGGTCAAGAATGATTGTAAATCTAATAATTTATAACACGCGGTAATTAATTTTTCCAAACCGGTTTCTGTCATACCTAATTCATCCATCATCATTTTAGCATCATCAGCCGAAAGCTCCACTAATTCCGATTCTATTTTCGCCGATATTGTCACCGCTCCGGGAATGATAATTTTGGCCTGCACCGCTTCATCAACATTAACCACATACAAAATTGGTTTTCGTGTTAATAAACTATGGTGTTTAATCAATGGTTCTTCTTTCTCTGCATCTAATGCCACTGTGTTGGCTAATTGGCCGGCTTCAAGAGCGGTTTTAATTTTTTCCAAAACCGCCAATTCTGCGACCGCTCCTTTATCTTGCGCCCGCACTTTTTTACCTAACTTTTCCGTCGCATTTTGGATTTGTTGTAAATCCGCCATAATCAATTCTAAATTGATTACCTCAATATCAGTTTTAGGATCAACCTTACCATGGACATGCACCACATTATTGTCAGTAAACTCGCGCACTACTTGAATGATGGCATCAACTTCACGAATGTTGGCTAAAAATTTATTGCCTAACCCTTCCCCTTTTGAGGCACCAGCCACTAACCCAGCAATATCCACAAACTCAATCACCGCCGGAACCATTTTCGCCGAGTGCGATAAATCACTTAATTTTTGTAAGCGTTCATCCGGCACAGCCACTACACCCACATTCGGGTCAATGGTGCAAAATGGATAATTACTGGCATCAACCTGAATTTTTGTCAGCGCCTTAAACAAAGTGGATTTCCCCACGTTCGGCAAGCCAACAATACCAATTTGTAAACTCATATTAACCTAACTCCGGGTACAGCGGAAACTTATCGGTTAACGCAATCACGGCTTGTTTAACCTCTTGTTTAATTGTCTCGTTATTATGATTCTTCAATGTCTTTAGAATCAACTCAGCGATGATTTTCATCTCTGGTTCTTTCATACCGCGCGTTGTCATTGGTGGCGAACCTAAACGAATACCGGATGGATCCATTGGCCCACGTGGATCGTCTGGAATGGTGTTCATGTTTAACGTGATGTTTACTTCATCCAATACCGTCTGCGCGATTTTACCGGTAATACCTAAGGGAGTAACATCAGCCACAAGCAAATGATTATCTGTTTTACCACCATGCATAATAGTTAAACCTCCGGCTTTAAGTTCAGTACATAACACCTGCGCATTTAAACGAATTTGCTTAGCATATTGTTTAAACTCTGGTGTCATCGCTTCTTTAAGCGCCACAGCCAGGGCCGCAATTTGATGTTCATGCGGGCCACCTTGCACACCAGGAAACACCGCTTTGTTTATAGCCGCAGCATGTTTGGCTTTACACATAATCATACCACCGCGTGGACCGCGTAATGTTTTATGTGTGGTAGTAGTGACAACATCAAAAATCGGTACCGGGTTTTTTAATTCACCGGCCGCAATCAAACCGGCAATGTGTGCAATATCGGCCATGGTCATAGCACCAACTTCATCGGCAATAGCTTGGAATTTTTCATACTCCAACTCACGTGAATAGGCTGAAAAACCGGCCAGAATTAATTTTGGTTTATGTTCTAAGGCTAAGGCACGCACTTGATCGAAATCAATTAAACCATCCGGTTTAGTTTTATAACGAATGAAATTATATACTTTAGCCATGAAGGTCACCGGGTGCCCGTGTGTAAGGTGGCCACCATGCGTAAGATCCATCCCCAACACTGTATCGCCTGGTTGTAGCAAAGCTGTATAAACCGCTAAGTTAGCCGGTGCACCAGATAATGGCTGCACGTTCACATGCTCGGCGCCAAAAATCTGCTTGGCTCGATCAATGGCTAATTGCTCAATTTTGTCGATAAATTGATTACCACCGTAATAACGTTTACCGGGATAGCCTTCTGAATATTTATTAGTACAAATACTCCCTAACGCTTCTAACACCGACAATGAGACAAAATTCTCCGAGGGAATTAACTCTAAATTATGACGCTGTCGATCTAATTCACTGGTGATATAACCGGCCAGCTCCGGGTCTTGGTGGCGTAAATGTTCTAACATCTGCCTATTCTAGCACACTAAAACTTTTTGACCATATACTCCTGGTCGAGCTGATAACCCAACTTTTCATAGTATTTCCGTACCCCCACACCAGCAATCACAACAATTTTTTTAAACCCATGATTCTGAGCAATGGTCTCAGCTTGTTCCATTAATTTTCTACCCATCCCTTTATGCTGAATAGCTGTGCCATCCTCAGCTACCGGTACGAGTTGGCCATAAACATGCAACTCTCGAATGATGGCGGCATCTTGTAAGACTTCATACCAATGTTGCGTGCGGTGTTGTAAGCGTAATCTGACAAATCCAAATATCTTTGTGTGCTCTGTATTTTCAAAAGAGATAAAATACTCTGTCCCATCAGCCGAGTCATAGTCACGCGTGACCAACTCAGCTTGATCTAAGCCACTTAAATCATTGCGCGGTTCACGGCAGCGAATGCAAACACACTGTACTCCCTTTTGCTGCATAATCTGGCGCAAGTTAGTCACTACATTGCCGCCCACGATAGAATTTTCTGGAATATCGCGCACTAATCTTTCAATGCGCACATACGCCGGCACCTGTTGTTTTATATCTACCAATAAATTCAGCAACACTTCCGGAGTATAAGATTTAAACCGACCGGCTTGCCAATCACGATACAACGGAGCTGATTTCACTACCACACAGGGATAAATTTTAATATGATCCGGTTGATAACCCGGATGAGAAAAAATGGTTTTAATATCTTGCAGATCACTCTCGGGTACGGAACCGGGTAAGTTCTGCATCATGTGATAAGTGATTTTCAAACCGGCTTCTTTTAATAATTTAGTCGCGGTTTGCACTTGTTCGTTAGTTTGTTCCCGTCGATTCAATTCAAGCACATGTTTATTTAAACTCTGCACACCTAACTGCATCCGTGTGGCTCCAAACCAGCGCAGACGTTTCACCTCAGCCTGAGTGATATGATCTGGTCTGGTTTCTAAAGTGCAACCAATTACCCGATACTGGGCTGTCTCATTTTTAGTCTTAGCTTCATCTAACGTAGCCGCCCCCACTTCATCAAAATTAAACCCATCGTAACAGCGTTTCATAAACCATTCTTGATAATCTGCTTGATAGGCTGTCCACGTACCACCTAATACAATTAACTCGCACTTTTCCGGAATGTGCCCATTTTGTTCCAACGCTTCAATCCGTTTGGTCACTTGTAAATACGGATCAAATTGTAAGCCTAAGGCGCGCATGGCTCCCGGTTCAGTATCAATATAACTCTTCGGCATGTTTTGCTCAGCCGGACAATAAATACATTTACCCGGGCAAGGATATGGTTTGGTTAAAACCGTAATGGGTGCGATACCAGATAATGTGCGCACACTACAAATTTGCAACAATTTTTGCAACCGGGCATCGGTGATTTTTAAATTTTTTAATTCCGCCAATAATTCAGCATTAGTGGGCATAGCCATTTTATATTTCTTGGAAATCTCGGCTTTGACTGTACGCAAAGCTGGCGCATCTGCTACACTGCGCTCAATAGCTAATTGAATTAATTCTTGTAATGCTTGTTTCATTCGCTGATCAAATTATTAAACAATTAGAGCAGGATTATAATAATATTGCTGATCAATTTTCTCATACCCGCTCGTACCAATGGGATGAATTTAAATACCTGGTTGATATCATAAATGTGATGGTAGGGGAAATTAAACTGTTGGATATAGGTTGTGGTAATGGCCGGCTAATTGCTGCCATTCCGGCGGTTGACTATACCGGTTTAGACCTGTCTCGTCAATTGTTGGATCATGCTAAAAAACTACATCCGCTATATCACTTTGATTATGGTTCGATGCTGAAATTACCTTATCCAGATCAATCTTTTGATGTAGTAGCAGCTGTGGCTAGTTTACAGCACATTCCTTCAGACGTTTATCGCCAAGCCGCCCTTCAGGAGATGACCAGAGTTTTAAAACCAAGTGGAGTTTTATTTATGCTTAACTGGAATATTCCAGAGAGTTACCCGGTGGCTGGTGCCGGTTATGATCCGGGTGATTATTTAGTCCCGTGGAAAAACGGTCAGGGCCAGGTATTAGCCAAGCGTTACTATCATAAATTCACCTTTACAGAATTGGCTGAGTTGTGTAAACACGCCGGTTTACGGGTTATAAAAAATGAGTTAGGTGAGGGTAATAGGAATATCGTGACGGTTTGCCAATAATCTAACTTTACCCCCAACCCCCTTGCAGGGGGCTAAGAAAAAGTGGTTTAAATATCTTATTCCCCCTGCAAGGGGGCTAGGGGGTAAATTCCAGTGAGGGGGTAAATCCATTTAGTTTCTCCTTAATCTTGTCGATTACCTTATCTAGATCATTCATGATTTCAGCATTCGCGAATCTCATCACTGAGTAACCATGTCGCATCATTATCTGATCACGTAACTGATCATAATCACGTTGTTGTTCATGGATTAAACCATCGACCTCAATGATTAATCGATGAGATGAACAATAAAAATCTACAATGAATTGAAAGAGTGGATATTGCTGTCTGAACTTACAACCAAGTTGTTTTTCTTTTAATCTGTTCCATAACACCACTTCAGCTTGAGTAGGATTATTTCGTAACTTACGTGCTAACAATTGTAGTTTATGTTGTAATTTAATCTGATTTTGAGTAGGTTCTTTTAAGTACATAAAACGCCCCCTCACAAGGCGGCGCTTCTTAAAAGAACTTTATCATTAATCTAAGCCCCCTGCAAGGGGGTTGGGGGTAAGACTAAAGAGATAAATTCCAGGTTGCCAATACCCCCTCACTGGTGTATAGTACGCCCACTTGATTCATATAAACTAACACTAGTATGAAATTTAAAGTGACCCAATCTATCCCATTAATCAGTGCTTTTATTGCACTTGTATTAGGAGGCATTGTTTTATTTACGCTCACTCCAGCCGATGCTATGTTGGCAGCTGAAACTGACCCAATTAATGAACAAGTTAAAAACACAACTGGTGCAGTGAAAGAAGAAAACTTAGACACGGTTGAACACATGTACTTGTATGCTAACCAAGATGTGGTTTTGGATAAACATTATTTGAATGATGTTTTCGTCGCTGGTAATACCGTGACGGTAACTGGCACAATTGAAGGAGATTTATTTGTAGCTGGTGGAACAGTGATAGTTGATGGCGATGTTAATGGAAGTCTTAGAGCCGCTGGTAGCACTGTTACCATAAAACAGTCAGTCGGACGAAATTTAGTTGTATTTGGTAATCAAGTTACCATTGCTAAAACTGCCCATGTTGGACAAGACGTTACTGTGCAATCTAACACCCTGGATGTTAACGGCACTGTGAACGGTGATGTCACTGTCACAGCCAATGAATTAAACACAGGCAACACGGCCAGCATATTAGGTGAAGTGCATCACACTAAACCTGAAGAACAAAATAATAACCAAACCGCACCAAAACCAGATGTAAAAAAACCCTTGGTCACCGTCTTTC
Organism: Patescibacteria group bacterium; assembly: GCA_041665365.1. Lineage (NCBI taxonomy): Bacteria > Patescibacteria group bacterium. The sequence goes on along the minus strand of JBAYIY010000003.1, from coordinate 51,850 downwards.
AGGTTATTAAACTCATGCTTGGTTGGTTGGGTTATGTAATATTAGGAATTGTGCTTCTTAAATTATTCCCGAAAAATAGCAACACCGTTATACAGCGCATGAAAACAGCGCCGGGCAAAAGTCTACTATATGGTATTGGCATATTAGTTCTAGCACCGGCTGTTTTACTTACCTTAGCTATAACCTTAGTTGGCTTACCATTAGCCACCATGAGTGGTTTAGTTTTATTGGTTGTACTGATGTGGGCAAAAGTATTAGCTGGTTCTGGTCTAGGTTATCTGCTGTTACCACAAGCCAAATCTTCTTTCGGACAGTTTATGTTAGGTTTTAGTATGTTATATCTAGTAACTGGCGTGATGAGTTGGTTTGGTTTCTTTGGTTGGTTATTAAGTTGTGTCGTGATGGTAGTGGCAATGGCTTGGGCCATGGGTAGCTTGATACAACAATATGGGAGAAATCTTTAAAGCCTACGATATTCGTGGCGTTTATGGTTCGGAATTAACCGAGGATATCGCCTATAAAACTGCCCGGTCTTTATCTCAATTAATTTCGGCTGAACAAAATAATCGTCAATTAAAATTAGTCGTCGGCGCGGACATGCGTCTATCATCACCTAGTTTGAAGCAGGCGGTCATTCAGGGTTTGTTAGATGAAGGCCAAATAGTAGTTGATGTTGGGTTAGTCTCAACGCCGGCTTTCTATTTTGCTGTTGCAAAGTATGGTTATGATGGTGGTTTGATGGTATCGGCCTCACACAATCCCCCACAATACAATGGTCTAAAAATGGTGCGGGCCGGTGGTGTCCCGGTCAGTAAAGATACCGGCATTATGACATTACGTGATGCCGTTTCGAAAAACGTTGATTATAATAATAAAAAAAATACTGGTCACGTCGAAACCCGTGCTGATATTGTCATAAATGATGTGGCTGAGGCCATTCAGTTTGCTGGTACTAATAATATAAAACCATTTAAGATTGTGGCCGATGCGGCTAATGCCATGGGGGCAACTTATCTCACAGAATTATTCAAGCATCTCCCGTGTGAACTTATCATGATGAATTTTAATTTGGATGGTACCTTTCCAGCCCATGAAGCTGATCCGTTCAAAGAGGAAAATAATCTCGCCTTAATGAAACGAGTTGTGGAAGAAAAAGCCGACCTGGGTATTGCCACGGATGGTGATGGTGATCGGATTTTTTTCATCGACAATGAGGGTAAATTAATTGAACCAGCCATGGTGCGTGGATTATTAGCCAAAGTTTTTCTGGAACAATTTCCTGGCAGTACGATTTGTTACGATATTAGACCCGGTCGCATCACCCAGGATATGATCGAACAATATGGTGGTAAACCATCGGTTACCAAAGTTGGCCACTCATTGATTAAAGAACAAGCCCTAAGAGAAGGCGCCGTTTTTGCCGGTGAGTCATCTGGCCATTTCTTTGTAAAATTACCCCACGGCACATTTGAAGCACCATGTATTGTAGTATTAAAACTCTTACAGTTATTCAGTCGTGAATCAGCTACGATCGCTGACCAAGTGCGGCCATTACGCAAATATTTCCATTCCGGAGAAATAAACTCAACTGTCACCCACCCATTACAGGTCATGGCAAACATTAAAAATACTTATGGACCACAGGCGAAAAAAATCTCAGAGTTAGATGGTATCACCATTGAGTATGAAGATTACTGGTTTAATGTACGAGCGTCTAATACCGAACCATTATTACGCTTAAATCTTGAGGCTAGATCCGCGCAATTACTGGATGAAAAAACTAAAGAATTGTTAACCTTGATTCGCGCATGAAAAGTAAACGTCCGGTGATGTTTATTATTCTCGATGGCTGGGGTATTGGTACCGATGATGCTCATAATGCGATTTTTTTAGCGAAAACTCCCACGATCGACTCTTTTCTAGCGAACTATCCCAACAAACCGATTGGTGCGGCTGGTCCACACATTGGTCTACCACAAGGTCACCCTGGTTCAACCGAGATGGGTCATTTAATTATGGGAGCCGGACGCAACTTATTGTTGCCTCAAATGCAATTACTGCAGGCCATTGCGACAGGAGATATTCGCAAGAATCCCGTTCTATTAAAAGCCATCCAACAAGCGGTTACCGGAACTGGCCGTTTACACCTTATGGGTTTAATCTCCGATGGTGGTGTACATACTTACGACACAGCCTGTCATGAATTAGTCGCCATGGCCAAAGCTGGTGGAGTGAAGGATGTGTTTATTCATGCCATTACAGACGGACGTGATGTGCCGCCAACTTCCGCGCGTCAATATGTGGCCAAATTGGGTAATGATGTGGCGACACTACAAGGCCGCTGGTGGGTGATGGATCGCGATCATCGTTGGGAACGGATTGAAGCGGCTTATAAATTATTAGTTCTAGGCGAAGGTTTACACCAGGCAAACTCCGCCGATGCTGCTATTACAACGGCTTATGCGCGCGGTGAAACTGATGAATTTATTCAACCGACAATTATTAATCCCGATGGCATAATGCGTGATGGTGATGTGGTGATAAATTTTAATTTTCGCATCGATCGGGAAATTGAAATTACACAAGCTTTAATAGAACCAGGGTTTAAACATTTTACTCGGCGCACTGTACCAAAGTTACATTATGTGGGCATGAGTGAATATTATACTGATATGCCCGCCCCAGCCGCATTGGCGCGTGTTGAACTGGCCGCGAAAAATATTCTAGGTGAAGTATTGAGTAAACGTGGTTATTCACAACTCCGTCTCACTGAGACAGAAAAATGGGTTTATGTGACCAAAATATTTAATGTCATGCGCGAAGATCCATTTCCAGGTGAAGAACGTGTCCTGATTCCATCAGATAAAATTGCCACCTATGATTTAAAGCCAGCAATGCAAGCTGAGGCCATTGCCGCTGAGGCTGTGAAACACTTAAAAAGTGATGCTTTTGATGTGTATGTGATGAATTTTCCCAATGCCGATATGCTCGGCCATACCGGTAACAAACCCGCCACCATTTTAGGGGTGGAAGCGATTGATCGCGCTTTACATATCATCTATCAAGAATTAAAAGTCCATGATGGTGTGATGATAATAACCGCCGATCATGGTGATGCCGAAGTCATGTGGGATCCCACCTATAACTGCCCACATACCTTTCACACGGATTCATTTGTCCCATTTATTTTAATTGATGACCAACATAAACAAGCTAAATTGCGCGATGATGGCACTTTAAAAGATTGCGCGGCCACTATTTTAGATATCCTGGGTGAACCAAAACCAGTTGACATGACTGGCACTAGTCTGATTATTCATTAACATGTTAAACTGATCCAACTATGATCGGCGTCTATGATTCAGGTATTGGCGGTCTCGGCATCTTCAATACTATCAAACAAGTTCTACCAACCGAAAGTATCACCTATTATGCCGATACAGCTTTTTTTCCATTTGGTGAACGCACTCCAGATGAAATTCGGCACATTACCTTAAACGGTTTAAAAAAATTAGCCAAAACTTGTGATGTTATTGTGCTGGCCTGCAATACTGCTTCAGTGAACGATTTAGATTTTTTTCGTGCGCATGTACCAAAATCTATTATTGGAGTTGTGCCAGTTATTAAAACAGCCGCGGCTCTAACTAAAAATGGTCAGATTGCTTTATTGGCTACGGTGGTCACAACTGAATCACCTTATACTGACCAATTGATTGCTGAATTTGCGCCCGATAAAAACGTGAAAAAAATTCCCTGCATTGGTTTAGCCACCGCCATTGAATTTCACCGTTTAACCGAAGAACAACTAAAACACTATCTCAAACCAATTGGCGAGGCTGACATTGTTGTCTTAGGCTGTACCCATTACACCCTAATAAAGGGACGAATTCAACGCCTGGTTGGACCAGATGTTAAAGTGATCGATTCAAATGAAGCCGTGGCACGTCAAACTCTACGAGTTATGCAACAGGCCGAACCAAAATTACACAATACTCCTCCTAGTTACATCTTTGAATGTAGTGGAGAAAAGATGCCCTTTCTTGAACAAATCAAACGCTACGCGCATTTATAATGCCGGAATACACCTTCCTATTTAGGAAGGGGTTAAGATTTTTTCTTACTCCCTCCTATATAGGAGGGTTGGGGAGGTGTTTTTTTACCTCCTTAACAAACTCTTCACCGCGTTTAAATTCATTCATTAAGGGTAACCAGGTCACACCCGGCGATAATAAAATAATATCGCCGGGTTTGGATAACTGCCAGGCAGTACGCACGGCTTGCGCCATGGTAGACACAGTAATACCAGGAGGAAAATCATGATTGGCATTACCGGGTAATAAAATCAGTTTTTTTACATGTTGAGGGATTAATTTACGCAGGGCTGTTAATGATAACTGTTTAGAGTTGCCACCAGCAATTAAAATCACTTTTTTCTTAAATGATAACAGTGCTGCAATAGTCGCATCTGGAGTTGTGGCTGTAGTATCGTTGATAAATGTCCGACCGTTATGTACGCGAATTACTTCTAAACGATTCGCTAATGGTTTAAATGATTTAACAGCTGCAACTAATTGTTTATCGGTTAAACCAAATACTTTCCCTACTTGCCAAGCCGCCCCAATATTAAATTGATTATGTTCACCTAATAATTGTACTCCCTTAATACTGGTTTTATTAAACCAATGTAATTGCGCTTTAGTTTTTTTTGCCATCTGACGAACTCTACTATCAGTCGCATTTACTACAGCATGATGGTAGGGTGCTTGGCCTAAAAAGATGCGTTCTTTATCGGCCTGATACAATGACATGTTTTTGTAATAATTCATGTGATCGCGCAACATGTTTGTTACTACTGCGACAGACAAACTAGGTAGATGTAAATCACGTAATAACCAACTAGATAGCTCTAACACTACTACATCATTAGCTTTGATTTTATTGAGAAAAGTTAAGGGTGACAAACCAATGTTTCCGCCCACCCGTGCTTGTAGCATGTGGCCAATTAAAGCCGTAGTGGTACTTTTACCGCGCGTTCCGGTGATACCAACCACCGTCACACCATCTGGCCCGAACTGCTCTTTTAATTCATCCAAGAAAATACCCACATCATTTGTAATCGGTTTTTTTAATTGGTGGGCATACTGCATAAAGGGTGATTGATCCGACACACCCGGATTACGAACTATCAAATCAGCTCGTCTAATATCGGTTTTACGATGTTTTCCCAACACTAACTCAACATTGGGGTATTTATTTAATTTTTTTATTGTGCCTTGATGTAATAGATCGGCAGATTTTTGATCGGTCACAATCACATGATAGCCCTGTTTAGCAAAATACAGAGCCGCGGCAGTACCACTGCCATGCACATAACCGCCTAACCCAAAAATTAGGATGGTCGGGATTTTAGTTGAGGCCGATTTTACTTTTGACATCGCGCAATGTTTTATCTGCCAAAATTTTCGCTTGGTCAGCGCCGTGCTGTAAGATTTGATCTAAACTAACTTGATCTACCATTAAAGTTTGATAACGTGCTTGAATTGGTTTTACCCAATTCACTATTACTTCGGCTAAATCAGTTTTGAATTTACCATAACCTTGCTTGGCGTAAAGTGTTTCGAGTTGAGTGATAGTTTTACCGGACAATACTGAATAGATAGTTAAGAGGTTTTTAAGAGCCGGTTTATCATCGCTGGCAATAATGTCCGTACCGGAATCAGTGACGGCCTTTTTTATTTTTTTTGTAATCACCTCTGGCGTATCAGTTAAACTGATATAACCTAACGGGCTAGTGGCGGATTTACTCATCTTTTTAGTTGGATCATCTAGACTCATAATCCGTGTTCCGACAGTAGGTTGCAACACTTTCGGTACGATAAATGTATCACCATAACGTTCATTAAAGCGTTGCGCGATATCACGAGTTAATTCAACGTGTTGCGATTGATCTTCCCCGACGGGCACAGCCTCAGTTTGATATAATAATATATCGGCTGCCATCAAGACTGGATAAGTAAATAAACCAACATTATTGTTTTTTTTGTGTTGTTTGATTTTATCTTTGTATTGCGTCATGCGCTCCAGTTCACCCATATAGGTTAGCGTGTTCAAGATCCAGGCTAGTTCAGTATGCGCTGATACATCTGATTGTTTAAATAAGATAACTTTTGTTGGATCTAAACCGACGGCCAGATACATGGCGGCCAGTGACCGAATATTTTCATTGAGTGTGTCAGGATCTTGTCGGACAGTGATAGCATGATAATCCACAATGCAATAAAGACACGGCTGCGCACTGGTTTGAAGTTCAACCCATTGTCGAATAGCGCCGATATAATTTCCTAAATGAATTGAGCCAGACGGTTGAATACCGGAAAAAATTGTCATAAAACGGGATGATGTTCAGCATTATAACGCAATTGTAAAGTAATCGCCAATAATAAAGCAAAAATGGCTAATCCACTGGTGACTAAAAATATCCAGGTTGCCACCGACAATGATTGATTATTCAACACGGTGAAATAGGCTACGGGTAAACCTAGAGTTTTATTGGTCTCAGTTATATCTGCGGCTGATACATAAGCATAATAATTCCCTGGTGTCAGTGCTTGAGTTGGTAAAGCTATACTCCATTTACCAGCGCTGTCTACTTCGGTTAATTGCGCAATGTCAGCCGCCGGAATAGAAACCTTAACTGTAGCTTGTGGTGTCGCCGCTGTCCCACTAAACTCAATTTCTGTTGTGACGGGTTGACTGGTTGAATCTAAACCAAGATAATCGATTTGTTTCACGATGGTTGTGCGATCGACTATCTCAAGCGCAGCCGCATCGTTGGCGTGAGCCACGACATGCACACTGCCAGCGGTCGCAGCCGCTAAACTAGCCGGGTAAAATGATAATGCACAGAGTAATAATAACAACCGTTTCATAAAGTTGAATTATTCATTCGCTTCTGACGTAATCGAATCAACCAAATAGATAATCCAGCAATGAGTACCACCACTACATTGATAATCACTAACCAAGTTGTATTCGACAGACGTTGTTGCCGTTGAATCACGAACCGGGCAATTTCAACTTGATCGGATTGTGTGCCATTTACATCCAAGGCAGCAAACACGGTATGCTCACCCGTGGTTAATAATTCTGCCGGCACCGTCATACTCCACTGACCGTTATGATTAACTTGGGCAATTTTTACCACTGGTGCTGAAAAGACCGACACAATCATATAGGCTGGCTCAGTCTTCACTTCCTCTGGTAATTTTACCGTGCCACACAACACCACGTTAGTTTTATCAACTGAAGTTGATGTGCGACCGGTCAGCCAATCCCAAAGTGATACTTCCACGGTATGAGTGATGATCGGTAATTCTCCCGGTGTTACAACAGTGTTTTCATCAGGTGCAAAATCCACCACTGTACCGATACTCACTTCTTTTGTGATTAAAGCTTTAAAGGTATCGTCGACGACAACATGCTGCGTAGTAATAGTTGGAAAAACTGGCGGTTGTTGTGTTTCTGTGGCAACTTGTTGTAAATCCGTTTCAACTTTAACGACATCAACTATCGGTTCAGTTACGATTGGAGTTGTAATTGGAGTTACAATCGGTTCAATTATGGTTGGTTCTGGCGTGGTAGTTGTCACGCTAACAGGTGCGGTAATAGTAAAGGTAAAAGAAACACTCTTAGAAATTAAATTTATAGTATTACGATTGCGTAATGTAATAGTATAAGTACCAGGCAAGGTATACCAGGCACGTAAATCAACTACTAAACCACCATTGGTATAACCATTTCTGAACAGCTGCACACCGGCACTGTTCAAGATCTCTAATTCATGATCATCCGGACTAATTACTTGAATCCGTGGTGCAATTGGTGCTGCACTATTATTATCTGGACTAATCACGGCTGGTTGCACCGCCCCAGGCACACGATACACTAAGATGGTTTGATCATTCACTTTAATATCGGTTTCACCTAATGGTAAAGTGGTTAAACGTAAAGTGAATGACCAGGTCGTGATTGGCCCGGTACTATCTGCCACATCGGCTAACATGGCACCATTAATTTGCGGAATGGATATCTCAACTTTTTCTCCAGTTGGAATAATACCAACTAAGGTTGGCTGACCGGTGGTAATCAAACGTTTGTTGTAATTATCAGATCGATCATCTGTGTTGATAACATTATCGGGAGCTTGAGCTGTAATATATAATGATTTTGTGACCACACCACCGCGCGCATCAACTAAACGCACAGTATAATCCCCCAAGGCCACACCGAAGGGTGGCGTACAGGCACCAACATTATCCACCATAGTAGCGGTACAATGAAACTGCTCCACACCGGCCTGATTTTCTAAATATACGGTCACGCTAGGTGCGGCTGATGCCACTACAAATCGCTCTGGCATACCATTGTAAACTCGTTCACTTGGTGCTAATAATTGTGGCGCGTCAATTAAACTAAAGGTGAATTGTCTAGCTAAGCCATCTGTATTTAAATACGTCCCATTACTAGCTACTAACCCAGAAAATACGGCATAAGTTTTTTCGAGTGCTAGTTGTTGTTTCTTGACATTGAACTCAGCTCGACCATTACTATCAAAGGCTTTCTTTTTATTAATAATATCGGTCGCATTTTGCTTAGCTTCATGTAAGACAAAATGTAAGCGGTAATCATTTAATTGTAACTCTGTATCTTTAAAAACAAAGGTTAATTTACCATACGGAAAAATCTCACTCTGATCAGCCGCTCCAGTGATAGTAGTATGATTATCATAAGCATCTATCACAGTCACATTTTTTACAACCGTATCAGCATAGGTTGTTTCGGTCGCTGAAGCTGAGCTAGTTGTGAAAGTACAATCACCACTAGCTGTATTATCAGTAAGATATTCAGCCGTACCGGTAATGGTACAATCATATTGTGAAGCTGGAGCTAAACCAGATAACGCTGTACTAAAAGTAGTACTAGCATCAGCTAGGGTGACAGTCACGGCCTCGGCTCCACCATTAGCCGGCGCATAACGCAGTGTACTGGTTGCCAACAAATTAGTTCCCCAACTGATTGTAGCCAAATTAGTGGATGGCTCAGTGACAACACTAGAAATGGCTAAAGGAGTTTGCGCTGTAGTAGTAGCAAAATCACTTGAGCCGGCAGCTTGGACTGTGGCCATCACCGCCAGAGTAGTCTGTTCAGATAATGAACTATCTGTGATCGACCATAAACCAGCTGAGTTGGCTGTAGTGCTAGTAATATAATTTGCTGCATCGTAAATATCAACCGTACTATCAGCACTGGCTGTACCATAAATGCCATCATTATACCAAGCAGTAATTACTGGAGTTGAACTATCACTTTGGGCACCACTGGTATTGGCAACAAAACTTGCTCCAACAGAAACGAAACTATTTTTTCTATGATAGTTGTCCTTAGTGGTAGCACTAATATACTCAATACCATCTGTTGTGCTAGTTATGTTATTACCCGTCGTATCCGGACTAGTTAAACTGGCACCAATGATATTATCAGTTGAACCAGCATCAACCACCACAGCATCTGCTCCACTGATTGTATTACCACTTACTTGATTATTAGAGCTACTCGTGAAATACATCCCTCTCGTTGTGTTACCAGTGATGGTGTTACCAGTAATCAAGTTACTGTCTGAAGTATCAATGGCTAAACCGGCACTACCACTATTATTGGTAATTGTATTATTAGTAATAGTATTGCTATCACTGTTCGGTAATAAACTAAGACCAACATCACTATTGTTGGTTATTGTATTAGCGGTGATGACAGAACCAGTCACACCATTTATTTGCATACCCTGCAAAGTGCTCTGCTCAACTGTATTGCCCGTAATAGTAAGACCAGAACTATTTATCACAAAAATTCCGACTAGATTTTCAGTTAATGTACTCCCCATGATAGTACCGCTAGTTACAGCAGGTTCAACATAAATACCACGATTATTACCACTCGATACTGTCACGGCATCGACTAAAAAACCGCTATTTTTTAATATGATAGAGTCATTTGTGCAATTCTCGATTGTAATATTTTTTAGCGTAACATCATCAGCCGATACTACAAAACCAAAATTGGCTACATTATTACAATTTATTGTCACCGTTCCTCCGGCCGCGGCTCCATCAATTGTTAATCCAGCATTCAAGATATTAAGAGGGATAGTTGTAGTAATAGTATAATTATTATCAAAAGTGATGCTGTCATTTGGACCAGCTAAAGCAATGGCTTCACGGATAGTACAATCTAAACCACCGCCACCTAGTGGGTCACAACTACCGTCACTGGTGAATTCATTTGTGTTTACTTCAAAGGTGGCGGCATAAGCTGATTGACCAAATTGTTCTGGGTTAATAATCGAGACAGTGGCCTGAATCATCGTTATGATAGTTACCAACACCAGTGAATAGGCTAAGGTACCGAACCGAACATTGTGTTGCAAACGACAGTGTCTTATATATGATGTTTTATACCCATTGCTAGATAAATCATTCACTTTGGCAAAACTGGTGCTGGCCGGGAAAAACATGATCAATATGACGTGATAAACACCCAATAACACATGCATTAACAATAACCACAGACCAGAAAAGATCGATCTGGGCTGGTTTTCTTGGTTTTTTATTTGTTGTTTGATCAAAACAATCATGATTGAAGGATTATTAAGGTGTATTGTAGCAAAAAAAATCCCTTTCGTCAAGTTGCATCGTAGGTTTCATTAGGATAGAATTACGGTTATGAAAAAGAAAATTCTGGTCATTATGGTACTTGCCCTAGTTGCTATTGTTTGTGCTGATGTTTTAATTTATTTTAGTAAAAACAACCCATTTATTAAATCTCCCAGTGCCACAACCAATAATAATAAAGCCTTGGCTTGTGCTACGGCCGTGGTTGATGTAAATAATGGATTTGCCTTTAATCTTTATAATCAATTAAAAAATGATTCTGGTAATGTGTTCTTTTCCCCATATAGTTTGTCTACAGCGTTTGCCATGGTTTATGAAGGCGCTCGAGGTAACACTGCTAAAGAAATGCAAGCGGTCTTTCAATTTCCAACTGATGAAACTGATCGGCGCATTGCCTATCAAGCACTGAATGATCGACTGACCACTACTAACACTGATTATCAATTTAATGTCGCCAATGCTTTATGGGTACAACAAGATTATAAATTGCAGGCTGATTATTTAAATACAGTACACCAATACTTTGGCGGTGAAGCCACCAATTTGGATTTTGCCAATAATCCAGAAGCATCCAGGAATACTATTAACACCTGGGTGGCAGACAAAACCAATGATAAAATTAAAGATCTTTTTCCGAATGGTACAATTTCTGAAATAACCAAATTGGTATTAACCAATGCGGTATATTTTAAAGGTGAGTGGTTAACACAGTTTAACCAAACTGACACCAGCGAAGAGAATTTTAATATCTCCTCTACTGAAACTGTGCGCGTTCCCATGATGCAGCAAACCAACACCGCAACAAAATTTCGCTATGTGGCTGATGTTACCACTCAGGTGCTTGAACTCCCCTATCAAGGTAAACAATTATCGATGTTGGTTTTACTACCCAAAACCAATGATCTCTCAATATTAGAATCATCACTCTCTGTAAAACAACTTGATGCTTGGAAAGCTAGCCTGAATGAACAACTAGTTGATGTCTATCTACCAAAATTCACCCTGGATACAAAATATACTTTGAATGACACCTTAAAGGCCATGGGCATGCCAACGGCTTTTTCTACAAACGCTGATTTTTCTGGTATGGATGGAACTAAAGATTTATTTATCCAATCGGTCATTCATCAAGCGTTTATTGATGTAAATGAAGCCGGCACTGAAGCTGCCGCTGCGACTGGTGTAACTACGTCATTGTCAGCCGCACAAACTGAAATACCGGTGTTTCGCGCTGATCATCCGTTTGTTTTTATTATTCTTGACAACCAAAGCGGAAATATTTTATTCATGGGTAGAATGGTTGATCCATTGAAATAAATGTTTTTGTCCGGTAGAGACATGCTATGGCATGTCTCTACCGGACAACGGTTCGTGTTTTTTACACCTCAACCACCACCGGTAAAATCATGGGACGGCGTTGGGTGCGTTGAAATAAGAATTGCCCGATATCATCACGTAACTTGTTTTTAATGAATTGCGGATTAGTGGCCGCCGCTTCAGGATGTTTTTGCTGGCAAATGCGTTTTACTTTTTCACGGGTTTCATCAATTAAATGTTTGGCATCTTTAATGTTGATAAACCCACGCGTGATAATTTCTGGTGCGCCAATCACTTCGCCGGTTTGAGTTTTAATCGTCACAACAATAATGCACATGCCATCTTCACTCATTAATTGGCGATCACGTAGCACCACTTCTTGCACATCACCGACACCTAACCCATCTACCATCACATAATCACTGGGGATTTTTTCTTTGGTTAATCTACCTTCACCACCAGAAAATTCCATAATCTGACCGTTCGTTGTCACGAAAACATGCTCGTCTGGCCATTTCATTTCGAGGGCTACTGTTTTATTGGCTTCCAACAAACAACGATTACCTTCCACTGGCACAATGTATTTTGGATCTAGTAAGGTATAGAGTAATTTCAAATCTTCGGCTTTGGCGTGACCACCGGCATGCACATCCATCATTTCGTAATGAATCACCTTAGCACCTTCCTTCAGTAAGGTATCCTTTAAACGTTGCACGGTGCGTTCGTTGCCAGGAATGACCGATGAGGAAAAGATCACCATGTCACCTTTTTGGATCCGGAAAAATCTGTGCTCACGGGTGGCAATGCGCATCAGTGCCGCGTTACTCTCCCCTTGGGCGCCGGTACACATAATAGTGAGTTTATCTTCTGGCAATCGCACGGCTTCCTGTGGCGTGATAATAGTTTTTGGATTCACTTTCAGGTAGCCTAGCTCTTTGGCAATTTCAATGTTACTCTTCATGCTGAAACCTTCAATGACAATCTTACGACCATACTTTTCCGAAATCCAAATGACTTGTTGTAACCGGTTTAACAGTGAAGCAAACGTACCAACAATTACGCGCCCTTTAGCTTTGCGGAAAATTTCATCCAAGGTATAACCAATCACCGTTTCGGAAATCTGATGGCCAGCCGATGGAGCATTGGTTGAATCAGATAACAAGGCTAAAACACCTTGTTGACCAAGCACGGCCATTTTAGCAAAATCTGTGATCTCATCCATGATGGGTTGTAAATCAAACTTGAAATCACCAGTATGCACTAAAGTGCCTTCTGGTGTATGCACAATAATACCAACACAATCTGGAATATTATGATTGACCCGGAAAAATTCTAATTTAAATATCCCTAGCTGAATGGGTTGATCTGGATTAATTTCCCGTAAATCAATTTTGCCTTTATCTGGAAAATCATCCTGCCGCTTCATGATAATACCGTTGGTTAGTTTAGTACCGTAAATCGGTGGATGATGCAGGACGGGTGACAGATGTGGTATACCGCCAATATGATCATAATGACCATGGGTAATAACGATCCCTTTAACATCTTGCTCACGACCTTTCAGGTATGACACATTAGGAATAATGTAATCAATGCCCGGTTGATCTTCTTCCGGGAACTGTAAACCACAATCGATTAATATGACATCTTTGCCATATTCAATCATGGTCATATTACGACCAACTTCTTCCGCGCCACCGACAATGGCGACGCGTAATTTATGTTTGCCTACGCCCACTGCCACCGGAGCGACACTGGGTGATTGAACAAATCTTTGCCCACCATTAGCACGACTAACTGTGCGCTGAATAGTGCGAGGTTTCCGCCTAAAGTAATGCGGATGTGACTGCTGTTGCATCATAAAAACATTAATTTTTAATCCGTTTGGTTTTGATATGCCAGTTAAGGATATCCACAAACCGATCGGAGGGTAGTGAAATATATTGTGAAGTGATACCTTTAACACTATTGTTCATAGCGTAGGTATAATAAGGATTGTATAAGAATATGGCCGGAATTTCTTCTGCTAAAATGTTTTGAAAGTTAAAATATTTTAACCGCCGTTGTTCTTCATCACTGGTTTTACGCGCGGTTTCCAATAAATCGTCGATATTTTTTTGATAAAACACGGCCAAAGCTAAACCAGGATGAGACATTTGCGTGGAATGCCAAAAAGCATATGGATCAGGATCACTCCCGATGATCGCACCAAACAAGAGCGCTTCGTAAGCACGTGGTTTGATAATCTGTTCTTGGATATCGGCTGGTTCATAGACATTAACGTTTACTTTCATGCCCATAGCTGCCCAATTATCTTGCAGCACTTTAAGTGTCGCCAAAAATTCCGGTTGATTAACTGTGGCAATACCAAATTCTAATACTTGATCGCCCTTTTTTCTGTATTGCTCACCTTCTGGTATTTTCCAATCATTGTCTTCTAAGATTTGTTTACCTTTTTCTAAATCAAAGCCATATTTTTCAACTTCAGTATTATAGCCTAAATAACCCGGTAAAATTGGTGTATAAATCGGCTCGCCTTCACCACTGAGAGCCTGATCAATAATAGTGGTACGATCAACTCCCCACACCATCGCTTGACGCACCGAGTCAGACGCTAAGACATCAGATTTCTTTTGATTAAAGAAAATCGCTGTGTATTGGGGTAATTGTAAACGGTAATAATTAAGATTATTTACTTTATTTTGTAGTGTAATTTTTTGTTCTGGAGTTATAAAACCGAGGCCATCAACTTCTTTATGCTGTAAGGCTTGCTCGGCTGAATCTAAATCACTATAAAATGAAAAACTCAGCGCGGAGAGATATGGTTTTTGACCATAGTACTGTTTAAACGGTTTTAACTTATATGATTTTAATACACCGCTACCATCTTTGACTAACGAATCAAACATAAATGGTCCAGAACCAATCGGTCTGATGTTGTATTCAGATAGGGTAATATTTTGTGAAGATACTTTGTAAGCATCAAACCAAATATGTTCAGGTAAAATACCAAAAGTTAAACTAGATAAAAATGGTGCAAATGGCTCTTTTAAGGTTAGCTTGATAGTGTTGTCATCAACTTTCTCAGCTTGCACACCTCTTAAACTTGACTCTAATGGGCTCTGATAATTTGGATCCTGAATGGCTTGAATGGTAAACATAACATCGCTGGCGGTGAGCGCTTCACCATCATGCCATTTAGCGTCTTGCCGAATTGTAAAAGTGTAAGTTAGTTGATCGTCAGAAATAGTGTAAGCGGTGACTAAATCAGGTTCGAGTTTCTGCTCTTTAGTTTGCCTAAACATACCGGAAAACATCAAGCGTGATAAATCTTGATCAACATCATTCGTTTGCGCCAAAATCGGATTGATATATTGTGGCTGTCCAACTAACGCTTCCACGTATGAACCGCCATACTCAGGTATAACATGAGTCGTACTTAAATAACGATATACCCCCATAAAAATTAATGCGGCCACAAATACAACTGAACAAAGCAACACTGTGATTTGTTGTTTGAAGGTTAGTAAGTTGTTGATATAGCGCAATTGCGCCATGGTTGGCAGCCGTCGTTTAGGCACACCGAGTACTAATCGTGATTGACGATTTTCAGACATACAAAATTATTTGATAAAAAAACTATTGAATTCTATTGGAGAAGAAAGGCAGCAATGCCTAACCCAAGGAACAAACTAGATAAAACGATCGTGGCATTAAAGATGACTTTTTCAGGACCACGGCGGGTCGTAAACACACTATCACCACCACCAAAACTAGAACCCAGCCCAACGCCTTTTTGCTGCAAAAGCACGGCTGCCACCAGCATAACGACGACGATAACTTGTGCGATTGAGAGAATCAAAGCAAGATTCATAAACAGTGAGGTGATACTAGTTTATTTGGGTATTTGTGTCAATACCTCTTTAAGACTGCTTACTAGCTCCACAGTTGGGCGCTCTTGGCTTAATTTAATTTGTTTAATAATGGAATGATCGTCTGGCCAATTTAGTAATTTAGCCAAATTAGTAGCGGCATGATAACGGGTTAAAAAATCAGCCGAAGAGGCAATCACGTCATATAGTGGCCAAATAAATTTATCAGCTTGCGTGGTTTGTGTTCCAATGACATACCAGAGACTGTAATAACTACCAAAATCATGTTGGTTCAGACACTGCAGTAGTTGATCTGGTGTCATTTGTTGGTAATGCACACGTTCTTCTCGAGCGCCGCCTTCCCACCGATCCTGCCAAGTTATATTTGGGTCGTTATCGTCGTACATATATTTATTTTTTAATAAACTTGATTATGTGTTCCGACATCTAACATTATAACTAAAACATAATTATTTTGCTCTTCAAAGATAATCCTCATGTCACCCATTACAGAAATGGCTCTTTTACCTATTAATTTTCCAGTCAATGCATGATTCCTTAATTGGGTATCAAATGGATTTTGATCAAACCGTTCAATACATTTTTTCACTTTCTGTTTGAGTTGGGGTGTTAGTTTGGTAAACCGTTTCTCAAATTTTTTATGATACTGAATGTACATTATAAGGTATCCAAATATTTTAGAGCTGCCTTAACCGACATTGGTTTCGTCACATTCATCCCTGTCTTCGCTTCAGTTGAAGCGGCAAGAATAGCCTGCTCTTCATTTGGTGTTAAACCATTACTCGTTAACAAACGTAAAGGTAAACTAGTTTGCAAAACGATTTGTTTTAAATAAACCCGAATAGCTGAGGTCATATCTAATCCCAACTCATCTAACACATGCTGAGCGGATTGTTTGGTTTTTGTGTCAATTCTAATTTGAATTGTATCCATGTTGTTCATACACCCACCATATCATACTGTCATGACAGTGTCAATACACTATGTAACTTAGGCTTGGGGAGTGTTTTGTACTCAACCCAAGCCTATTCCTCATCATTATCAAGATAGCGAATGGGAGTTTCTTCTCCCATACACTCTCCCTCACAAATTGAAACGTCGACTCCAAGGTCGACGTGATTGTCCTCGGGCTCACCCGGGAGCCCAGTACAATCTTCGCCGACGACGGGCGGGTACAACGCCCGCTCGATGGTGTCGGCGATCCAGGTGGAACGTGACACACCGGCTGCTGCAGCGGCCTGGTCAACCTTTTCCAACGTCATTGCGGTGACTCTCGCCACCGCGTTGACGTTTCGGGCTTCATTGCCCATAGAAGGCCGACCGCGTCCCCTCTTTTCTTTCATCTTCCCTCCAGATGTCAGATTATTTAATACTATCGGGTGAATTTGTCAATGAAATTAAAGTAATGCTATGCTATCCAGTCTATGCATGAATTGTTAGCTTCATTAAATGATAAACAACGCGCGGCGGTGGAAGCCACGGATGGGCCGGTGTTAATTTTGGCAGGCGCTGGTTCCGGTAAAACTAAAACTTTGATTCACCGCATGGCCTATATTATTGCCAAGAAAAAAGCCGCCCCACAAAATATTTTAGCTGTTACCTTTACCAATAAAGCAGCTAAAGAAATGCGCACGCGTTTACAAAAACTCTTGGGTAGTAAGATTAAATATTATCCCATCATGGGAACGTTTCATTCGGTCTGTGTCCAAATTCTTAGACGTGAAATAGAGTCATTGGGTTACAAAAAGACTTTTGTGATCTATGACACAGCAGATACCGATTCTCTCATAAAAAAAGTGATGAAAGATCAAGGTCTAGATACTAAAGTGATTGCACCAGGTTTAATGAAACACATGATTTCTCAAGCTAAAAATGATTTAATCTCCCCAGCCGATTTTTCCACTCAAGCCGGTAATGTCATGGAACGCACGGCGGCCGGGGTTTATAACACTTACCAAAAGGCCTTACAAGATCATAATGCTTTAGACTTTGATGATCTAATTGGTTTAACTGTGCGGATTTTTACTGACTACCCTGAAGTATTAAAAAAATACCAAGAGGCTTTTCATTATATATTAGTGGATGAATATCAAGATACTAATCAGGCGCAGTATAAATTAGTCCACCTGCTAGCGGAAAAATATCATAACATCTGTGTGGTCGGGGATGATGCACAATCCATCTATAGTTGGAGAGGTGCTAATCTACAAAATATTTTGGATTTTGAAACCGATTATAAAAACCCCACTGTAATATTATTAGAGCAAAATTATCGATCCACCCAACATATTCTAGAAGCCGCCAATGAAATTATTAAATATAATGTCAAACAAAAAGACAAAGCCCTATGGACAGACAATGAGCGCGGCCACAAAATCACCATCAAAGCCGTGAGCGATGAAAAACAAGAAGGTGAATATATCATTCAAGAAATATTCAATCCCACCCAAACAGTCACCGAACAGGATGAGGTACATTATATTGATGAAGATGCCCAACCAACCCCGGGAATATTAGATAAAATCATGTCCAGCCAAACATTTTCTTTACAACGCACGATTCAAAAACAATTACATCAAATTGATTTACGTAAATATGTGTTACTGTATCGCACTAATGCTCAATCCCGTGCCTTAGAAGAAACTTTTTTACGCTATAATATACCGTATCACATTATTGGTGGTATTAAATTTTATGAACGGCGGGAAATTAAAGATTTGGTAGCATATTTAAGATCAGTGGTTAACCCCCAAGATTGGGTGAGTGTGGAACGAATTGTGAATGTACCAGCGCGCAGTTTGGGTGCGAATAGTTGGAAAAAAATTGAAGCCCAGTGCCGCAGTTTAGGTGTCACCTATTTAGACATTACACCTGATTCGTTACCTGAACTACGCACCCAACAACATGAGGCATTTTTGAAATTTCAAAATCTAATGAAAACCATCAACCAAAAAATTTCTACCCTAACGCCATCTGAATCATTAGATCTAATTGTGTCACTAACCCACTTCAAAGATCAATATAATACTAAATTACCGGAAGACTTGAGCCGACTAGAAAATATTGATGAATTAAAATCGGTGACCAAACGGTTTGATAATAAATTAGGAGCCGATGGTATTATAGCCATGTTGGAAGATATCACCTTAGTGTCAGATCAAGACGAGGTTAATGATGACTCTAATGCGGTTAATATGATGACAGTGCATGCAGCCAAAGGTTTAGAATTTGATACGGTGTTTATTTGTGGTATGGAAGAAGGTTTGTTTCCCCATGCCCGCAGTATTTTTCAACCCGCTGAAATGGAAGAAGAACGCCGCTTGTGTTATGTCGCTCTGACTCGTGCTAAGCGCCGTGCCTATTTTATTTATGCTGCCCAGCGCACGGTCTATGGGGCTACTCAAATTACTGCCCCATCGAGATTTTTAAAGGATATACCCAAAGAACTGGTGCAAGAGGAATGAGACCTCTCCCCCTGCCCCTCTCCTTCAGAAGGAGAGGGGGTTTTCTTTCTTACTCCCTCCTCTCCTAACGAAGGAGAGGAGGGTTGGGGAGGAGAGGTCTCCCCCTTGCCTCAAAAAAACATCCGTTGTACAATTCTCATATTGTTCTATGAAAAGAAAAACTACAAAGAAAAAAACCACACCTAAGAAAAAAATTGCACCCACCGCCAAAAAAACCCGGGCTCGTGTTAGTCGTAAAAAAAAGTCGGCCGTCAGCCCATTAGACATCTATCAGGTGTCACCGCATGTGCCGGCCGAGCCACCCGCGTCAGCACCCAAACACCAGACCCATCATAAACATAAAGTTAAAACCTGGTCGATGCGACATAACCTGATTAATATATATAGTATTGTGTTTGTTGGCGCCTTGGCGTTAATTGTTGTGGCCGGCTATGCCCAAGCCACTTTCCTAGAAATGTCTGCCTTAGCCAAGGATAACAGCGGTTTATTTATGCTGAACACAATAGAAAAAAGACAAGTTCTGACATCGGCTGGTGAAATGACCCTGGCCTTACCGATCAGTTGGACGTTAACCGATCAAGCCACCAATTCCGTGCGCTACACACACACTGGCATCGATGCTACTACTATGACTATCACGGTGACAAAAAATGACTTAGCCGATTTTTCCACTTGGCTCGAACAAGCCGCCCCCACTTATGACGGCACCATTGCGGTATCATCCCCTACGGCTGTCGCTGCGCGCAACGGCGCTACGCAACATGCCTATGACGCCAATCATAATCCCATCATAGTGCATTATTTCCCCGTCACAACTGCTCAGTCTGAACAATACGTGGTAACAATTCTTGGTCAGTATGCCCCAACTGGATCAAGTGTGATTTTTGATAAAACAGTTAGTAACCTTTTAAAGGACTTCACTTTAGAGTAGGCTAAACATTATGCCAGATATAACTTTATCCCCCAACGTTAAGTTACAACCAGTTCCACCTGTGACACCAGTTTCGGCTACGCCGGATCGCCGGAGTGCGGTACAAGCTGAACTAGAAAAATTACAACAAGAAGAGAATACTCTTTTGGGTAACATGAAAGATTGGATTTCTAAAATCCAAGGTAGTGAAACCCGCCAACAGGCACTAGAACGTGAATTGTTTGAACTGGATCGTCAAACGGCCGCTGTGCCAGATAACACCGCACAGATCGCTCAGTTAAAAGAGGTTTTACAAAAACAAAATACCCAACTCAAAGAAGTGGTTAGATTACAAAAAATCGATGAGAAAAAAGCTTTTGATAATTATTCCGCCGGTGGGTTAGATCGCCAGGGTCTGTTGGATGAAATGGATCATATTAACCAACGCTATGCCGATCAACTCACTGATCTGCAAAAGAAAGTTCAAGCCACTAAAACAGCTTTAGCCACATTTGAACAACCTGAACCCACTCAACAACCTGTAGAGGCAATTCATGAATTGCCTCTACAAAAACCAGCCTCTGGTTTAATGACAAAATTATCAGCTTTACCCGCCGTTCAACCTTTATTAAATAAGCAACCCACTATCCTCCGGTCTAACACTGGTAATGGTATAGTTATTCGATCTGGTACTGAAGAATTAACTGTCACTGATGCTGAATTACTCATGATCGGCGCGACCGCTGAGGATATTATTTCCCTGCCTGGCGCATAGCCCGGCTGTGCAATAAACGATAATAACTAATCGCAAACCGGTGCGCTTCATCGCGCATTCTTTGTACTAAAAATAAACCCTGACTCCCGGCTGATAATAATACCGGCAAAGGTATACCGGGTAAAAATAATTCTTCCCGTTTTTTGGCTAAAGCTGCTACTGGCACTCCGGCTAATTGCCACAATGGTGCCACCGCACTAAGTTGCCCCTTACCGCCGTCCATAATCGCCAAATCCGGTAATGACCAATCACGTTTTAATCTGCGCTGCACCACTTCCCGTAAACTTTTAAAATCATCCGATTGACCGGTTAACACACTTTTAATTTTAAATCGACGATACTCGGCTTTATCCGGTAAGCCATCAATAAACACAATCATCGAACCAACCATATATCGCCCCTGGTGGTGCGAGATGTCATACACTTCAATGCGGTGCAAAGATTCTGGTAAATGTAAGGCGTGTGATAATTCCTTCAGGCCGATCATTATATCCAAAGATGTAGTTTGCATTCTTTCTAACAAGTATTGGCGCGGTGTTTTGCGTAACATTTTTAATTGTTGCACAGCTCGGATTTGATCGCGTAAATGGGCGGCTCGTTCAAAGTGTTTTTGGCGCGCTGCCTGCTGCATGGCGGTCTGTAAGTCTGGAATTAAGTTAGACAATTTACCCTCTAACAAGGCAATCACCCGATCGATTTGTTGAGTATCCGGGAAAATTTTATGTATTAAAAGTAACAGCGATCGGATATTTTTTGCATACGGATATGGTCCGTAAAAAATTCCTCCACTCGCTAAATCTGGCCGCCGGACGGCCAGGATACGCGGAGTAGTTTCGGCGGTAATATGAATATATAAAAAACTTTTATCGTCTTTGGCTAAAGTATTAAAGCGTGGCTGATAATCTTTAATCAGTTGGTCTTCTAAAACAATCGCGTCCGTCTCTGTCGCTACCGGAATGGTATCAATCACATCAATCTGTGGAATCATTAATAACTTTAAATCAGATAAGTCGGTCTGTGCGCGAAAATATGACCGCACCCGTTGTTGTAAAACTTTGGCTTTGCCGACATACAGAACATTACCAAACCGGTTTTTGAACAAATATACACCCGGTTGTTTGGGTAAAGTCTTTAATTGTTGAGCTATAACAGTGCGCATGCTTGACCATAGTATATCACGGGCGTATACTACTCGCGATTCATATGGATAATTTCATCTCTATCCGGGGAGCGCGGGTACACAATTTAAAAAATATTTCTGTTGATATTCCGCGTAATCAATTGGTGGTGATTACCGGATTATCCGGCTCAGGAAAATCATCTTTGGCGTTTGATACTATTTACGCTGAGGGGCAACGCCGTTATGTGGAAAGCTTATCAGCCTATGCGCGCCAGTTTTTGGGTTTAATGGATAAACCAGACGTTGATCAAATTTCTGGTTTGTCACCGGCCATCTCAATTGATCAAAAAACTACGTCACACAATCCCCGTTCCACCGTTGGCACAGTCACTGAAATCTATGATTATCTGCGCTTACTCTATGCCCGTATCGGTATCCCCCATTGCCCAAATGATGGCACAGTGGTTTGTAAACAAACGGTTAAACAAATTATTGAAGCGGTCACTCATTTACCAATCGATCACAAAGTAATGATCGTAGCTCCGGTGATTCGTGATAAAAAAGGTGAACACCGTAATGTCATAGACACAGCCAAAAAATCTGGTTACAGCCGCTTACGAATTGATGGTCTGATGCTTCCGATTGAAGAAGCTGAAGACATGACTTTAGATAAAAAGAAAAAACACGCTATTGATATTGTGATTGATCGCCTCACCATCACGGCAGACTTGGATAAAGAACGCCTCGCTGAATCTTTGGAAACGGCCTTAGATTTAGGAAACGGCTTAGTGATTATTCACGATACCACAGTTGAACGTGATCAAATATTTTCCGAACGGTTCGCTTGCCCCAACTGTGGTTTTAATATGGAAGAACTGGAACCGCGTAATTTTTCGTTTAATAGCCCCCATGGCGCTTGCCCAGAATGTACCGGTTTAGGCACCAAACTTGAAGTGGATCCTGATTTGATTATTCCAAATAAACGCTTATCTATTTCCGAAGGAGCCATTCGCCCGTGGTCACGCACCTCGGCTAATCAAACCTGGATGATGCGTATTTTAGAAACCGTGGCACAAGCCCAAGGTTTTTCGATTCATGATCCAGTGAAAGATTTATCAGCCGCTGCTCTGCAAACCGTGTTATTTGGTTCTGGAGATAATAGTTATGATATCAATGCCCCTTATGCACCTGGTAAAGTTAAAGGTTTTTATACCTCCTATGAAGGTGTCATTCCGAATTTAGAACGCCGCTACAAAGAAACTGAATCTGATTACATGCGCGGTGAAATCGAACGGTACATGCGCATCTCACTGTGTCCAACCTGTTCTGGCAAAAGATTAAAACCAGCCGTACTCGGAGTTACCATTCATGCTGCTGATATTGCTAGTTTGTGTGCCTTAAGTATTAGCCAATTGCGTACAACTTTTTCCAGTTATGAATTAACGCAACGCGAACAAAAAATTGCTTCCCCCATTGTGAAAGAAGTTAAAGAACGGATAGAGTTTTTACATAATGTCGGTTTAGATTACCTAACTTTAGATCGCGCCGCTGCCACCTTGTCTGGCGGTGAAGCCCAACGCATTCGGTTAGCCACCCAAATTGGTTCAGCCCTCATGGGGGTGATTTATATACTAGATGAACCGTCAATTGGTTTGCACCAACGTGATAACGCTCGTTTGATTGCTACTTTAAAAACCTTGCGTGATTTAGGTAACACCGTAATTGTGGTCGAACATGATGCCGACACCATTGAAGCCGCTGATCATGTGATTGATATTGGCCCAGGCGCCGGTAGCCATGGTGGTGAAGTTGTCGCGGAAGGTACACCGACCGTCATTAAGAAAAATAAACATTCTCTGACTGGTTTGTATTTATCTGGCAAAGAGACAATCTCTCCACCTAAAAAATATCGCTCAGGCAACGGTAAGGCCATTAAAATTTTTGGGGCGCAAGAATTTAATTTAAAAAATATTGATGTGTCTATTCCATTAGGAAAATTAGTGTGTATCACCGGCGTATCTGGTTCAGGTAAATCTACACTCATGATCGATATTCTCGCCAAAGCACTGGCGCAACATTTTTTTAATGCCAAAGATCATCCCGGTAAACATCGTGAAATAACCGGCTTGGAACATCTCGATAAAGTCATTCATATTGATCAATCCCCCATTGGTCGAACCCCACGTTCTAATGCCGCCACCTACACCGGGGTCTTTACTGCCATTCGTGATTTATTCACGCAAGTACCAGAGGCCAAAATGCGCGGTTATAAAGCTGGCCGGTTCTCTTTTAATGTGAAGGGTGGCCGGTGCGAGGCGTGTGAAGGTGATGGTGTCCAATGCATTGCTATGCAATTATTACCAGATGTTTATGTAAAGTGCGATGAATGTCAGGGTAAAAGATACAATTTACAGGCTTTAGAAATTCACTATAAAGGTAAAACGATCGCTGATGTTTTGGAAATGACGGTTGAAGAGGCTGTCCAGTTTTTTACTCATATTCCAGCGATTCATGAAAAATTACATACCTTATTAGATGTCGGTTTGGGTTATATTCAACTCGGACAAAATGCTACAACCCTATCTGGTGGTGAAGCCCAAAGAATTAAGCTGGCCACAGAATTATCACGCCGCGCCACTGGTAAAACTTTATACATTCTAGATGAACCAACCACTGGTTTACACTTTGCCGATGTCAAAAGATTACTTAGTGTGTTACATAAGTTAGTTGATAAAGGTAACAGTGTATTGATTATCGAACATAATTTAGATGTTATAAAATGTTCTGATTGGTTGATAGATTTAGGCCCCGAGGGTGGTGATGGTGGTGGCGAAATTATTGCTGAAGGTACTCCAGAACAAGTGAAACTGGTAAAGAACTCCTACACCGCGCAGTTTTTACGGCGCTTATGACACCACTACAACAATCGATTCTGGCAACACTAGTGTATTTTGATTCATTTGATTTTCCCCTCACCTATCCAGAAATTTATCGCTATTTATGGCGGTCACCTCAAACTTCATTAAGTGAAACGATGACTGTAGCCAAACAACTACCACAATTAATAGAACACGGTGGTTTTGTTATGTTTCAGGGGCGTGAAAATTTAAGTGTTATACGACAACAACGTTACCAAGAATCTGAACGAAAATGGAATAAACGCCGCCGCTTATTAGGTTGGTTAACCATGTTGCCCGGCGTTAGAGCCATGGCTTTAGTAAACACATTAGCCTATCACAATGTACAATGTAATAGTGATGTTGATATCCTGATTGTCACTGCTCCTGATCATATCTGGTCAACCAGATTTTATACAACTTTATTAGCCAAACTACTTAATGTTCGTCCTAAACCAAATCATACCAAAGATGCTATATGTTTAAGTTTTTATGTCACACCAACTGGTTTAACCAAACTAGACCAGTTGAGAAACAACGATGGTGATTTATTAGAGGCCTATTGGTTAGCGCAACTCCTACCCATTTATGACCCACAACATTTGTTTAAAAATCTACAATATGATTGGATCAAACAAGTTTTACCTAATACACCAGCCTATCAAATGTACCCTAATCGCACAGTTGGTTCTAGTCACCTGCCAGATCGCCTGTGGTTATGGGAAAGATTATTAAAAAAACTCCAACTGTGGTTCATGCCTAAACAACTCAAACAACTTAGTGGGCCGATAGAATCGAGCGTTGTGGTACTCTCAGATGATATTCTGAAATTTCATACTTATGATCCAAGACCAGAATTGCAGAAGAGATGGGAACAGACAATGAAAGAACTGATCTCTTAAACGGAATTTACCCCCAACCCCCTTGCAGGGGGCTAAGAAAAAGTGTGAGAAAAAATCTTGTTCCCCCTGCAAGGGGGCTAGGGGGTACATTCCAGTGAGTGGGTAAACTCCGGAATGTTTCTATTCCCTGTACGGTCCCCTTAATTCAACATCAGTTGTAGAAGCTGTCACATACCACCGTGCTGAAATAGTTTTACCATTACCATCAGTACCCATACCAGTAAAAATATAATAAGGTTCGATGGTGTGATTGAGTTCATCATAAACATATTCTAAGGCCACTGTGCTCACAGCCATTTGCGTAAATCGATCTGACCCGTGACTATGATTCCATTGTGGAAAGACTGTAGCATGACGCTGTGCTTCACCTAGCTCCGCTTCATTGGGATAGTGATATTTCTGTAACTCTGTCATCGCTTGACTGAGGGGTTTCAAGGTCACGTCTGAACCGCGCACCGCTGATTGTAAAAGTAAAAATAATGGATCGACCCGTAGATTAGTAATATGTTTACCATGTAATTGCACCGCCACACCGGGCAACCGCAGTGGTAATTGATCATTCGCTGCTGTGCCAAATTTCAATGAGGTTTGTGGAGTAAAATACACTAATAAACGATCTTGCACGGGTTTGGTATCACCATTTTTACAAAAGGCATCGAGTGGTACAGTACGATTTTCACTACTCATTCGTTCAATCTCTAAATCAGCTTCATCGGCTTCAATAAATTTATGAGCTTTTAAAAACTCATAGCCAAATGATTGCGCTTGCGTATCAGCAATTGGTTCAGTTAAATTGGGTAAATCACAAATCGCGACTTGTCGCATTTGATAATCAATTGCACCGTTATTATTAAAGGAGATAAATAACGGCCGAAATTGAGTAGGATCTTCCGGGATATAATATGTACCGTTCACATAAGTAAATTGATTCAATGGGAGCGAAACAAAATGTTTTAAGGCCGCATATTGCAACGTATCTTCAGATAATTTTTCGGGCACCATGTAAGTATAAGCCGTACTAACCTGGATATATTTATCCTCAGCGAAAGCAAAACTAAACTGCGGTGTTAAACCATCAGCATCAGTTGGCTGAGTTTGATCACTAACATATTTGGTACCATATAATTTTTCAGTAACGGTTACTAATGATTCACGCACAACCTCAACTTTTGGTAAGTCACCTGACTTATATAAGAAACTGGGTCGACGATCTGTTACTACACTAGTAAATAGACTGGATACTTGGTTTGTAGTTGGTAAATTATTTTGCGTAAATAATTGTCGAGCCGGCTCACGATATAATAGAGCTACAATCATTGCACCGATTAATCCACCAGTTATTGCTAAAATTAATATATTTCTCGGTCGAGCTAAGCGTTGCCAAACACTGCGTTGAATAAAAGTCATTCGCATGCGCTTTCGTTCTAAGAGCAAACGCATCAAACGGACTTGTTGATTTGGTTTTAACACAGCAAATCGGTTGCGCCGTTTATATATTTTTATCAAATGTTCATGATAAGTCGGCGTTACTTGGCGTAAATAATGATGTACTTGGCCTAGTAAAGTTTGTATTTGACTAACTGGTTGATTTAAAATATAAGCTATTTCTGGAGGTGTAAAATGTCCACCATAAAATAGTTCACATACCAACCAGAGATCAAACGGTAAATGCTGAATGGCATACCACAGTCGAGCGGCATCTGGCCGTAATCTGTGTTTTAAATATTTCGGTATGATTTCGTGAGTGGACGGGACAGGGGTGGATCGCTTGCGTAAAACTTTCACCAAAACCATCATGAGATGTAAATGAAAACTACCCTGTTGTGGTGAAAAAGCATGGATATATTTATAGGCCTCAGCAAACACTTCCCGCGTTAAATCAATAGCTGGATCAACTGAATAGTATGAGGCTGCCACAGCGACTCGAAAAACATCATGGCAATACGCCCCAAATAATTTGGCAAAGGCGGCGTCGTAATCCTGGTTGGCATTAGCAAATATTTGTTTTTCAAACTCCGACATATTGTGTAGTATAGCACATTGACATAACGATTAGTCCACAGTACAATAGTGCCACATTTATCGCGGGGTGGAGCAGTGGAAGCTCGGGTGGCTCATAACCATCAGGTCGCGGGTTCGAATCCCGCCCCCGCAACACTTCGACTCGCTTCGCTCGCTCAGTGTGAACTTTCAATCCTGAGCTTGTCGAAGGGATAGAAGAAAAATATCTCCAATTAGCCAAATGATATTGCCATTTCAGGAGTATACCTTGGTTAGTTGAGGACGAAAAATATCAATATTAATACCATTATTTAACTTATGTACTTTTATGTATACATTATATATTTTGTTATGCGATAACACTGTATTTTATACTGGTATTACGAATAACATAAAAAAACGTCTTCTTGAACACAAAAACCATGATTCTTTTTTTACGAAAAAATTCACCATCATACGAATGGTATATCAAGAACAATATCCTTCTAGAGACATGGCTCATAAACGAGAAATACAAATAAAAGGCTGGTCACGTGCTAAAAAAATGGCCTTAATTCAACAAAATATTGTCCTACTTAAGGAATTGAGTAAAAAAAGCTCGTCCTGAGTTTATCGAAGGACCCCCGCAACACACCATTCCGTTTACATTTTCTTTCTTACTCCTTCCTACAATAGGAAGGTTGGGAAGGTGTATTCTGGTTAGATTGTGTTATGATAAGAAGATGAAACTACCAGTTGTTCTTCAAGTCGCCATATATACCCTAATATTTTTTTTGCCCTTTCAAACACGCCTAATATTAACAATTTCACAAAACCAGTTCGCGATTATCGCTCTGTATGGTTTTGATATATTAATTGTCATAGTTGGTTTGTTGTGGTTATGGTACTGGTATCACCAAACAACCCTACAGCCAAATTTATTAGCCAGTTTGTTGGGATGTGCCATTTTAATAGTGGCGGCGGGCTCAAGCTATTTTGGTCACGATCAAAATCTAGCCTTGTATTATTGGCTACATCTCGCTCTTGGTTTATGGCTCATGGCCATTATCGCTACATCTCCGCTAAAATCTGATTGGTTGCTTGGTACTTTTACTTTAATTGGTTGTATCCAATCTTTTACAAATATTAGTCAATTCATTTTTCAGGAAGTTATTCCGAATAAATGGCTCGGGGTAGCCAGTCAACTACCAGCTACCTCTGGTGTGGCGGTGGTATTAACAGATTCCGGTCGTTGGTTACGGGCTTATGGCCTAATGCCTCACCCTAATATCACCGGCGGTTTAATATTATTATGCTTAATAGCAACGGCTTATCTCTCGAAAAAATACTGGTGGCTAGCTGTACCTGGTGCGGTAATGACATTAGGTTTAATTTTAACTTTTTCTCGAACAGCTTTATTAGTCTGGTGTGTCATGCTGGTAATAATGATTATCGCTAAAAAAATTGATCCTTATTTTCTTATTAGTAGTCTGGGAGTATTAATTATTTGTTTGATTATTTATTGGCCACTAATAAATAGCCGTATAACAGCGACCAATTATGTTGAACAAAATTCTATCACTGAACGACAAGACCAAATACAAGAATTTAGCACCGTATTTAAACAACGTTGGCCACTCGGTATTGGCATTGGTCAATATACCAGTGAAACAGTAACTCCAATTCATAATGTCACACTGATGATTCTGGGCGAACTGGGAGTATTTGGTGCTATTATTTGGTATTGGTTCATTTTATACCCCGTTATCTTACATAAAAACCAGCTCATTTCCAAACCAGCCGCATACTTATTATTAGCGATATTATTACTGGGTATAACTGATCATTATTTCTGGACCATTCCCAGTTTAACCCTCATTTGGTGCGTAATTATTGGCTGGTTTTACCGGCTTGACAGGGAGTAACCCCTTTCGCTACACTACTTTAGCACTCAAATACCGAGAGTGCTAACTAGCTAATTTGTAAAGACATACCATGGTATGTCTCTAACCACTAAAACGTATGAATCTACAACCCGTTGGTGATCGCGTCTTGGTTCGCCCGTTGACTGAGCAGGAAGTCACTGCTTCAGGCATCGTGCTACCCAATACCGTCGATCGTGAAAAAAAAGCTGAAGGTGAAGTTCTGGCCATTGGTGATGGCGAGAATGCCAAAAAACTTACTCTCAAAGTCGGTGATACCATCGTGTTTGGTAAATATTCCGGCGATGATATTGAATTCAATGATGAGGATTTAAAATTCCTCAAGCACGACGAGATTTTAGCAATTGTTAAGAAATAATTATGGCCAAAAATATTCAATACGATGAACTCTGTCGCGATGGCCTTCGGGCTGGCGCCAATAAATTAGCCGATGCGGTTAAAGTCACCTTAGGGCCGAAAGGGCGCAATGTGGTGATTGATAAAGGTTATGGTGCTCCAGTGATTACCAAAGATGGCGTTACGGTCGCTAAAGAAATTGAATTAGAAAACAAGATTGAAAATATTGGTGCGGAAATTATTAAAGAAGCCGCCTCTAAAACGAATGATGTCGCCGGTGACGGTACAACCACCGCCACTGTGTTAGCTCAAGCCATTGTGAATGAAGGTTTAAAAAATGTTACCGCCGGTATCAATCCATTAAGTTTAAAAAGAGGGATTGATAAAGGTATGCAGGCCGTGGTGGAATATCTTAAAAAGAATCTCAGTAAACCAGTCACTACCAAAGAAGAAAAAGCTCAAGTGGCGTCAATTTCAGCCAACGATAATGAAATTGGTACAATTATTGCTGAAGCGATTGATGAAGTGGGTGATAACGGTGTTGTGACAGTTGAAGAATCACAAAGCTTTGGTTTACAGAAAGAAAAAGTAGAGGGCTTACAATTTGATAAAGGTTTTGTCTCCCACTACATGATCACTAATCCAGATCGCATGGAAGCTGAATACCGTGATCCATATATATTAATTACCGATAAGAAAATTTCTTCAGTTTCTGAAATTGTTCCTCTTTTAGAAAAAGTGGCTCAGGCCGGTAAAAAAGAATTGGTCATCATTGCCGAAGATGTCGACGGTGAAGCGCTGGCTACTTTAGTGGTGAACAAACTCCGCGGTACCTTCAACACTTTGGCGATTAAAGCCCCTGGGTTTGGTGATCGCCGCAAAGAAATGTTAGAAGACATTGCCGTTATTACCGGTGGTCGTGTTATTACCGAAGAAGTTGGTTTGAAACTTGATCACGTTGAGTTAGCTGATTTAGGTAAAGCCAGTAAAGTAAAAGCTACCAAAGAAAATACCACCATCATTGAAGGTAAAGGTGATAAAACTGTATTAGCTAACCGCATTGCTCAAGTTAAAAAGATGATTACCGAAACCGATTCAGATTTCGATCGTGAGAAATTACAGGAACGTCTAGCTAAATTATCTGGTGGTGTTGCCGTGTTACGAGTGGGAGCCGCGACTGAAACTGAAATGGAAGAAAAGAAACATCGCATTGAAGATGCCCTGTCCGCTACTAAAGCCGCGATGGCTGAAGGGATTGTAGCTGGTGGTGGTACCGCTTTGATTCGAGCCTTACCAGCCTTAGATGGTTTAAAACTCGATCATGAAGAAACCATTGGTTTAAATATTCTGCGCCGCGCTCTTGAAGAACCACTCCGTCAAATTGCTCAAAATGCCGGTTTTGAAGGGTCGGTCGTGGTAGAAGGTGTTAAACAACGCCAGGGTAATATTGGCTTTAATGCCGCCACTGGTGAGTATGTTGATCTTGTTAAAGCTGGTATTATTGACCCAGCTAAAGTAACTCGATCAGCTTTGGAAAATGCCGCCTCGGCTGCTTCTATGTTGCTCACCACTGAAGCTGTCATTACTGAAATCCCCAAGAAAGATGAACCAGCCCCAATGCCAGGTGGTATGGGCGGCATGGGTGGTATGGGCGGAATGATGTAAACGTGTTATAATAATTATTATTAATAAATGTAATCAATCCAAATTATTATGGATAACAAAAATATGAGCGAGGTCAAGTTTGACCCCAAAGATGTTGAGGAAAACAAAGTCATGGCTTGTTTAAGCTATGTTGGCATCTTGTTCTTGATTCCAATGTTAGCCAAAAAGGATAGTAAGTTCTGCCAAGAACATGCTCGCCAAGGAGCTGTAATGTTCGTGGCCTTACTCATTTCTGTCATTCCAGTAATCGGCTGGTTATTGGGCGTCGTTGTCTTAGTATTAGATGTTATTGCCGTCGTCAATACACTACAAGGCAAATATTGGAAAATCCCAGTCGCTTACGACCTCAGCCGGAAATTCAATTTTTAAATCCACACCGGCAAATCGCATAAATGCACGGGACGAATATTATTCGTCCCGTGCATTTTTTTTTATTTCTCGTCGTCTTGAGGGTCAGGCGTATCCATGGCACCTTTTTCACCTTGGGCGACTGCTAAATAAATATCGACTTTAATTTTAGCCATCAATTCTGGCCGTTCCCGTAAATACTGTTTGGCCGTTTCACGACCCACCCCTAATTTATCTTCTTTATACACATAGCTGTTGCCTAATTTCTCGATCACTCCAAACTGGACACCAGTTTCGAGTAGATCACCCGCCAAAGAAATACCTTCGTTGTACATGATATCAAACTCAGTAGTTCTAAATGGTGCGGCCACTTTATTTTTTACAATCTTGGCTTTAACACGGTTACCAATAATTCTATCCCCTTGTTTAATTTGAGCTGAGCGCCGCACTTCAATGCGCACTGAGGCATAAAACTTCAAGGCCGTACCACCGGTCGTGGTTTCTGGGTTGCCAAATATTACACCAATCTTTTGGCGAACCTGATTAATAAATATTACCGTTGTACCACTTTTACTGACAATCGGGGTAAGTTTACGTAATGCTTTGCTCATTAAGCGAGCCTGAGCACCCATCTGTATATCGCCCATCTCTCCTTCTATTTCAGCTTTTGGCGTTAACGCTGCGACCGAATCAATCACTATAACGTCTACCCCACCAGACCGCACTAAGGTTTCTACAATGTCTAAGGCTTGTTCACCACTATCTGGCTGTGAAATTAATAATTCTTCGACATTAACACCAATGCGTTTGGCATATTCCGGGTCGAGGGCATGTTCCGCATCCACAAAGGCAGCTAGACCACCTTTTTTCTGCACTTCAGCCACAATGTGTTGAGCCAAGGTAGTTTTTCCGGATGCTTCAGGACCATATAATTCGATCACGCGTCCTTTGGGTACGCCACCAATGCCTAAGGCTAAATCTAGCGAGATACAACCAGTTGGAATTGCTTCTACTTGCATTTGGCTAGCCTCGCCCATCTTCATAATAGCACTGTCACCGAACCGCTCACGGATCTGCTGAATGGCGGTTTCGGCTGCTTTTTGTCTTGGATTATTAGCTGATACTTTAGTTGCTTTTGTCATAAATTTTATTGTCGTTTGATTAATTACCTAATTATTTTTTATCAACGTAAACTTGAACGTACTGAATGTTTGACTGACTGCGTTTTGTTTTAACTTCAATTTTTAATATATTATTACCTTCTTGGAGAGACATTAGTTGGCTAAAACGACCATCTGGTAATACTGGAATCACTTGTTCGTTTATAGACACTACCGCTTCCGGAACGGTTTGTCCAGCCACAGTTATTACTCGATCGACGTAGGCAACTTTAGGCGGCATTGTCTCTAAAGTTACTACCGGTGGCTCAATACTATGGCTAATTTCCAGTGCGAAATATGTGCCAATGGCGAGCACAACGAAGAGCATTAACAGCCCAAAGACAACTGTCCAGATACGTAATGGCCGTTGGGTCAAATACCGTTTTAAGGTTGGAATGGTTGGTTGACGTTCGTAAACTTTTAGTTCAGATAATAGCAATGGTTCTACTGTAGTAAAACTCACTCCTAATATTTTTACGTAGCGCTGAACATAATTTTTTACAAATACGGCACTGGGTAAATCTGTATACCGACTCTCTTCAATCGCAGTTAAGTATTCGGCTTTAATCTGTAAACGCTGGCTAATATCGGCAATAGTGAAACGACTTTGTTCACGCACACGACGCAATTTTTGACCAAGCGTTTCACTATTGGTAACCGCTCGCTGATTAAACGTTGGTAGTGTCATCTTCGTCAACTGCTTCAGGTGTGGGAATATCTGTGTCAGTAGACACGGACATGATTTCACGTGGTTTAGCACCATCAGCCGGGCCAATAAAACCTTGCTCTTCCAAAATATCCAGTAAGCGCGCCGCTCGGGCATACCCTACCCGCAGACGTCTTTGCAGTAAAGATGCTGAGGCTTTCTGTGAATCGACAATCACCTTTTTGGCAGCGGGTAATAATTCATCATCGGCCTCGCTATCCATAAAGGCTTGTGGTAAGGCACCGGTCTTGCCCCGTTCCACCACCTCAGTATCGTAATCCGGCTTACCATTGTCTTTTAAGTAAGTGACCACGTGACTAATCTCTTCTTCCGATACAAAGGCACCTTGTAAACGACGCGGCTTAGATGAGTCGGTACTCATATAAAGCATGTCCCCTCGTCCTAATAGTTTTTCGGCACCAGACATATCAAGAATGGTGCGTGAATCAACCACCGATGCGGTTGAAAAGGCACAGCGCGTTGTGATATTGGCTTTGATTAACCCAGTGATAACATCAACCGACGGACGTTGCGTAGCCAATACCAAATGAATACCTACTGCCCGAGCCATTTGAGCTAAACGAACAATCGCGGCTTCAACCTCACGTGGTGCTGTGGCCATCAGATCAGCTAATTCATCAATCACAAACACTATATAAGGTAAAGTTTGCTCAGGATGAGCTGTATTATAGCCAGCAATATCACGCTTTTTAGCTTGAGCGAGGACTTCGTATCTACGATCCATTTCGTTTACCGTCCACTGTAAGGCATTGATGGTTTTTTGCACATCCGTAATAACTGGTGTCAGTAAATGCGGAATGTCATTGTACATACTAAACTCAACTCGTTTTGGATCAACTAACACGATCTTCAAATCATCGGGTCCGTTCTGATAAAGCAAACTGATCAGCACTGTGTTCATACAAACCGATTTTCCAGAACCGGTGGCACCAGCAATTAACATATGCGGCATGGCAGCTAGATCACCAACAAAGGCTTTACCAGAGACATCTTTACCAAACACTAAAGTTAGATTGGTTTTACGTTGTCTAAACTCATCTGATTCAAGTAGTTCTCGCAACCCCACTTGAGCTGCCTTAATATTTGGTACTTCCACGCCAATTAATGATTTCCCAGGAATTGGTGCTTCGATCCTAATTGGATGAGCCGCTAAGGCCAAAGCTAAATCATTTTGCAATGAAACAACTTGGGATACTTTTACACCTGAGGCTGGACGAAAACTATATTGTGTCACAGTTGGCCCAACACTGACCGGGCCTAATTCAACATCAATCCCAAAGTTTTGCAGTGTGCGCACAATTATCTCTTTATTGTGTTCAATATCACCACTGGTCGGCTTACCTTTATTACTAGATAATAAATCTAAAGGTAAATCGATCTTGCGATGATGTTTTGGTATGCGCACTAGTTTCATTTGTTTACCTTCTTCTGTATCAATGATCTCTTCATCCAATGCATCGACACTATTTTCTGTGTAATCTGGTTCAGGTTCATCAGTTGGCAATTCATGAATTTCCTCCACTGCTTCGACCTCAGTCATGGCTTCTTCTTTAGCAATGGCTAATCTTTGTCGAGCACTACCAAAAAAGGCAACCACAAACCGCAGTGTCTTACCTAACATGGTACGTGCTGGAATGTGCTGAATAATATTCAACAATGAAGCATTAAAGACAATCAGGATAGAAATGAGAATGAAGGCTACGAATATTACCACCGCCACCCCCACACTAGCCATAGTTCTGAACAGGTAGGTTAAAGCCGTACCCACATAACCACCAGCTTGCGGTTGAACAATATCAA
This sequence comes from Patescibacteria group bacterium, assembly GCA_041665365.1. Taxonomy (NCBI): domain Bacteria; species Patescibacteria group bacterium. The sequence goes on along the minus strand of JBAYIY010000003.1, from coordinate 15,886 downwards.
TTAGGCCAAAGATACCCACCGCCATTATTACCATGCCTGTGATAAATAATGGAGATAATTCCAATTCGGCGTCTTTTGGTGCCAATAAATGATAAACAACAATGAGTAGCAAAATCGGTACTATATATCGACCTAATCCCACTACGGTGGTTAATCCGGTATTGAAATAAACACCGATGGTTCCGGCTAATCCGAATAAACTCAAGATCGTAATGAGAGCTAAGGCCAGAATAATGATACTTAACACGCCACGACGGGTGGTTTGATCCATCATTGGCTCACTAGCTCGAGCTTTTCCACTTTTCGATTTCTTCGCCATAGGTTCGGACTATATCATATTTTCAAGGTGCCGTCTACGCAAAAAGCGCCCTTTTCAGCGCTTTCAAGATGACGATATCATAAATTTTATGATCGGTCAAGAAATATAGTTACTCAATAGTTATTTTTACTCTGGTATCTAATGCTACGGCTACTTTATTCAGAAAAGCTAAACTGGGATTATACTTCCCAGACTCCAACCGAGCGATGGCAGATTGTTTAGTGTTAATTTTTTTAGCCAAAGCTGTTTGAGTGAGTTGTTTGGCTATACGTTTAGAGATTAAAGATTCAATTAAAGCAAACTCTGGTCCCAGTGCATCGTAGGCTTTTCTTACCTCAGGATCACGTAATACTCTTTCTTTAAATTTCTTATATTCCATATAAGAATGATTATAACTTATACGTTATAAACTGTCAAATAAATGGTAGATATTGTTTAGGTTTCGTTGATTAATTTGATTAGATTTCTTAATAAATCCATAAAACAAAATGATAAAATCATCTTTAAATGTATAAACTAATCTGACTTCCTGTTTACCTCTAATTCGTAACTCAAAAATATTACGGCCAATTCTTTTGCTATGCGGCATTCCTAATGAGTATTGAAATTTTTCTAATAAATCAATTGTTCTAGAAACTTTAGCCATTGTAGACGTTTCTAGGTTTTGAATAAAATCCTCAACAATTGGTTTGGTATGTAATTCCATAACAACACAAAAAGCGCCCTTTTCAGCGCTTTCAAGATGACGATATCATGAATTTTCTAATCGGTCAAGAACAAATATATATCAAAACCAGTAGAGACACAAAACTAACGTAGGGGTAATTCATGAATTACCCCTACGTTAGTTTTGTTTATTTATATTTGTTTCCTATTTTTTATTCTACCAAATCCAAGGTTAATTCATTGGAATAAACGCCACAGGCACCATTTACATAAGTGCAAACCCGAGCGTAATAAGTACCGGCTTCAGTGACATTAAGATAACCATAGGTCGCATCGGCACCATAATAGGTGTATGAATCACCATCGCGGGTGGGATATTCTGGATGGGGATTCTTTGACCAGACTAATTTATAACCATTCTCAGAATAACCATCGGCTACCCAAGATACTTTCTTGCCCTCAACATAACTCAAAACTATACTTTCAACTTCATTGGTTGCCTCTAGAGTAACCGTAACTTCATTGGAATAAACACCACAGCCACTACCAGTATAATTACACACCCGCACATAATAAGTACCGGCACCATCAAAACTGGTTAAAGTAGCCAAACTAGTATCAGCACTAACATATTGATATTGATCCCCCGTTCTGGTTGGATAAGTTGGATGCTCATTTTTTGACCAGACTACTTTGAAACCATTCACCGCATCACCGTCTACTACCCAACTGACATTAGACCCATCAACTGTGACAGTAATAGATGCCACCGGTTTAGTTGTGACTTCAACTGGTTCGGAATAATCACCGAGTTCACCACTGGCAATAGTACGAATACGCATTTTGTAGGCCGTGTTTGGTTGTAACTCTGTAACCACAACTTGTGATTCTGGTGTCCGGACTTTTTTCACTAACTGATTATTGGCCTGTTTCATGACGCGCACTTGATAACCGGTCACAGTATCTAACTGACTATCTGACCAATCGAGTTTTACCCGATGGGCAAATTTTTTTTCAACAGCCACATTCTGCACTGCGGCCGGTTGTGTATTAGCTAAAGCTGGCACAGCCACTGTGGCTGCGAACAAGATACTGGCAATATATTTATACATAGTTCCCTTGTTAATAATTATTCCCACTCAATGGTAGCAGGTGGTTTATTGGTGACATCATAACAAACATACTCAACCTTTGGAAGTTTTAATAACTGTTTGGTTATCTTCTTTAAACTCGCTCTGGGCATGGGGTAAAAATTTACCGTCATAGCTTCTTGTGATTGAATTGGTCGTAAAACTATGGTTTCACCGGTCTGATTTCTGCCAAACGGCACCAGTACTACGGGAAATTGCCAAATATCTTTGGTGAGTTTATCTTGCCGCATGACTCGTTGTACAATGTCATCGGCTTGTCTTAATAAATCCAATCTAGCTTTAGTTAGATAAGCGGGATGCATTTTGGCTTGTGAGATATTTTTACCTGCTACCAGCCAAAGCACACGATTAATATGAAACACTTCATTGGTTAAACGCACAGATAATTCATTGAGTTGCGACCAAGTTTTTGGTTTAGTAATAATGGCGGGATGTTTGTAGGATCGTTCATCACCCTGTACGCCCACTGATTTCATTGGCAAAATCCCGGCAGCGACTACCGGATTCTGACCATCGGAACATAATGTGCGAATCGCTAAACCAGGCCCGGGAAAAGGTTGACGTTGTAATAAACTCGTGGCTATGCCCAGTCTTTTACCGATCGCGCGCACTTCATCTTTATAAAGATTGCGTAATGGTTCAATTACTTTCCCATCTTTAATCATTTGTTTAATCAAATCTATTTGATTATGATGAGTTTTAATTTTATCAGCGTGTTTGGTACCACCAGATTCGATCGTATCTGGATAAATTGTACCTTGACCCAATATATAATTATCCAACAACAACATTTTTTTTATTTCTTCATTGGCAATCTCAATAAACATTTCACCAATGGCCTGACGTTTTTTTTCTGGATCAGTCATACCAGCCACAGATTGCAAAAACCGCTCTGAGGCATCCACCATATGCATATTACCGAAACCGGCTTTTTTCAAAGCGAAAAGAACTTGCTTACTTTCATTTAAGCGCATAAAACCATTATCGATATGTAAACCATAAACCCGTTTCTTGCCCAAGGCTTTTTCTAACAAAGCAAAAGTTACAGTCGAATCGACTCCGCCGGATAACAACACAAAGACTTGTTTATGGTTTGGTATAGTTTTTTTAATATCTTTAATAATCTCTTGTTCAATCTTCGCTATATTCCAATCGGCGCGCACCTGACAAATTTTAAACAAGAAATTCTCCAACATTTTTAAACCATGTGTGGTGTGATGCACTTCCAGATGGTATTGAAAACTCCAGATTTTTTTGGTGGGGTTAACCATGGCGGCCATGTCGCAATCTGCTGTTCGACCAATCACTGTAAAACCAGCCGGAACTTGGGTAACTACATCCCAATGGCTCATCCAAACTCTTTGTTTTTTAGATAGACTGGTAAAAATAACATCGGGCTGAGTGATTGTTAGATCAGCCTGACCGTACTCTTTGGTTTTACCTTTGGCCACTTGACCACCAAAATGCAGGGCAATTAATTGATGTCCGTAACATAAACCTAAAATCGGTACCTTAATATCGAACAAACGATGATTATATGGCACAGCATCTTCCGCAATAGTACTCTTGGGCCCACCGGATAAAATTATACCTTTGGCATCAGCGTATTCAGTAGGATTTGTATCGGGTGTAAATATTTTCGCTAGCACGCCATGCTGCCGAATCCGGCGCGCAATCAGATGAGCAAATTGTGAACCAAAATCGATAACGGCAATGTATTGGTGAGACATATTAATGTAAAAAGGCTCTGTGCCCGGTAAATACCATGGCAATATTATGCTCATTAGCTGCTTCAATCACGGCAAGATCTTTCACTGAACCACCCGGTTGAATAATGGCACTAACTCCGGCTTTGGCTAAAGCATCAACGGAATCTCTAAAGGGGAAAAAGGCATCCGACGCCAGCACGGCTCCTTGGGTTTTATCGCCAGCTTTTTGTAAAGCAATATTAACAGCCTCTATCCGAGACATCTGACCGGCGCCTACTCCTAAGGTTACCCCATTTTGTGCTAGAACAATCGCATTGGATTTAACATGTTTACATACTGTCCAAGCAAATAATAAATCTGATACCTGCTCTTTGGTAGGTTTATTATCAGTGACAAAAGACAAATTATGCTCAGTAATAATTTTTGTGTCGGTGTCTTGCACTAAGGCACCACCTAATATTTTGCGCGTTTCCCAAGTTCCGTCCGGTGGAGTTAAAGCACCTAGTTTTAACAAGCGCACATTGGGTTTTTTATTCATCACCTCAACGGCTTTGTCTTCAAAATCCGGCGCCAGAATTATTTCCACAAAAACTTTACTCAATAATTCTGCAATCTCCACCGTACACGTTCGATTTAAAGCCACGACCCCACCAAAAGCCGATAGGCTGTCTGTTTCATAAGCTTTAGTAAAAGCGGTTGTAATATTATCAGCTACTGCCGTACCACACGGATTAGTGTGTTTAATAATCGCTGCGGCGGGTTGATGAAATTCAACGATCAAACGTAAGGCAGCATCAGCATCCATGATGTTGTTATAGGATAATTGCTTACCTTGTAAAATATCGGCTTGCACAATACTGCTGCCATGAAATAAAGGTTCGGCATAATACGCAGCGGCTTGATGTGGATTTTCGCCGTACCGTAAATTGGCCACTTTACGATAACCAAAACTGAGTTCGGTCGTAAACACGCGGGTTTGATTCATGTAATTAGCAATCATAGAATCATAGTACCCCGTATGCGCAAAGGCTTTTTGCATTAAGTAGTAACGAGTTTGTTCAGACACAGTTTGATTTTGTTTGAGTTCATCTAATACTATAGAATAATCTAATGGGTCAACTACTACGATAACATCGTGATAATTCTTCGCCGCTGACCGCACCATGGCTGGCCCACCGATATCAATATTTTCAATACTAGGTTTAGACTCAAATGGATATAGATTCACTACTACCAAATCTATCATTTCAATATGATGTTCTTTCGCCGCAGCCATGTGCACCGGATTATCCCGCACCGCTAAAATACCACCATGCACATTGGGGTGGAGAGTTTTTACGCGGCCATCCATCATTTCTGGAAAGCCGGTCAGATCATCAATGGTGCGCACAGTCACGCCAGCGTCCGCGAGACGTTTCGCGGTACCACCAGTGGAGACAATTTCTACTCCTAATTCGATCAATTCACGAGCCAATTCTTCAATGCCAGTTTTATCAGAAACACTAACTAAGGCGCGTTTAATCATGTGCCCAGCATAGCGGAACTAGCCAGATTAAACAAGTTATCCTATACTGAAGTAAAGAGATAAGTTTTTAAAAATTAAGGGGGAGAAAAAATATGAAAAAAGGACTTTTGCTCGGTATCATTTGTGGCTTGGCTCTTAGCTTAAGCTCACAACCAGTCAGTGCCGCGACATTATTTTTTGACGATATGGAAAGTGGCGTGGGTAATTGGACCAGTACTGGCCAATGGCACCTCCAGGCTAATCCAAATGATGTGGCCATTTCAAGTGACATTAACCCAGCTTTGGTATCATTGCCTGATTTTGGCTACTTACCATCGGCCTATTCGGGTGATTATGTCTGGTGGTATGGCAGTAGTGCAGATGGCACATTTTTAGGTGACTGGACTTTGGCTGATCAAGTGGAAAAAAATGGTGGCTGGTCAGCTCTATCAAATTCTGGAGAACTAGTCAGCCAATCAATTGATCTAACAACAGCTGCTAATGCTGACTTAACTTTTTGGAGCTGGTGGGAAATAGAAGGTGTCGATGTTGATCGTTATGATTTAATGGATACCTACGTTACGACCGATGATGGCGTCACTTGGGCTAAAGTAGTTGGTATGAACCCAATTAATGATGTTGATGGTGAATCATTTAAACCATATAGCTCTGGCGGTTTGGGTGAAATTGGACAATGGATTCATACGCAAGCTGATTTGTCGGAGTACGTTGGTAGTACCATAAAACTCAAATTCAGTTTTGATACGATGGATGAAAAATATAATGGTTTTCGCGGCTGGCTGATTGATGATGTGCGCATTACTGATGATGCTTCCGTTAAACCATCTTTCGATTCTCAAACTGCTCAAGCCAGTGAAAGTTGCGGTGGTGATAGTGGTGGTGCTATAGCGACACCGGCTAAAATGTATTTATATCGTGCTCAACAAGTCCAGGTGGAAAGTTCTGGTGATTGGTACATTACCCCATTTGGGTCTGATGATTATGTGACTTCTGGAACAGCCGGCATTAACAGTGGTGTCTTCTTGAATGCTGGTTACTATATACTTTGGGTAAAACTACCAGCTGGCCAAACCTGCCCAGATGCTACTACTGTCAGTGGAACAGCCAGCTTTTATGGTGGACCCGGCCAAGCCACTGCGCAACCAAGTGGTTTAGTTTGGTTATATGGCAATAATTTCTTAGCCAACTCAACTGTATCGTTTATACCTGGTTCATCCAGTAGTGCTGCCATCCGTTCTATTGTTGAAGCTGATACCGTGGCTGTTGTGAGCAGTACAGAAATTCAAGTCACTGTACCAAGTTCATTAAGTAACGGTACATATGGCATTCGCGTTACTTCACCCAGTGGTAAACAAACGACTGTAGCAAATGCCTTAGTTGTGACGACAGATACAGCTCCAACTATTTATTCAGTGTCACCGGAAACAGCTGATGATAGTACGGCTACCACTATTACCATTAGTGGCTCCGGCTTTGTGGATGGTGCAGTCGCAGCCATTGGCGGTGTACCATTAATTGATCTAACCGTGACCGATACTGCCATAGTTGGTTTGCTACCCAGTGGTGGATCCGGTGGTTTTCAAAATGTTGATGTGATTAATCCGGATGGTCAAGAAGCTGAACTAATTGGTGCTGTCTATGTTAACGATGTTGGTACGACTAGTTATTCGCCAAGCGGTACTGCTCTGACTGCTCCAGCCAAAGTAAAACATGTGACAGTTTCAAAAGAAACAAGCAAAGGAGCACAAATTCGTTGGCGCACTGTTGCCGGAGCCGATCTTTATGTGTTGCAAATTAAACATGGTAACAAACTAAAAAAACAGGTTATCACAACCAAACACCAACTCACCGTTAAAGGCCTCACCGCCGCCACTGCCTATAAGGTTCACGTGCGCGCTGTTGGTACCTATTTGGGTGGCAGATATTCTAAATTAGTTCCTTTCAGTACGCTGAACTAAGACTTAATATAGATACTATCTCCCACTACTTTTGTGGCAAACCGACGCTGGTCGCGTCGTGCTGGACCGGTAACAACATGGCCGGTAACAACATCAAACTTTGATTCATGCCAAGGACATTGAATGGTCGTTCCGTTCAATGAGCCTTGGCAAAGTGGCCCACCGGCATGACTACAAACATTATCGATGGCATAATACTGACCTTTGATGTTGAATATGGCAACTTGTAATTGACCAACGCGAGCTAAATATGGTTGCCCCATTAGCACTGCAGAAATTTTAGCCGCCTGCACCCAGCCACTGGTTTTAACCCGAGCACTCACTGGTTTGAAATAATTATATAACCGTAACCCCACCGCCCCCAGCGCGGTTATAGCATAAAACATCCAGAGATATTTCAAATTACTAAAGCGTACATCGCTGCCGATAAACCAACTGTGAATCCAGACTGAAGTAAATACAACATAGTTCGCTAGATGAATATATAACCAAATGTGTTTTAGTCTTTTCCATTTCATCAAAATGGCTGTACCGACTGTGCTACATAATAATATTAACTGAAAATAACCTAAATACAGAAACGGTATACGATCTAAATAGCTGGATAAACCATAACTATAAAGAATTAGAATAGGATGAAGTAAAGCAAATAATAAAGCCACCACACCCTCGGCACGATGATACGGTTCAATCCAAGTAAATACCCGGCGCCATACCCACATCCCCGCTCCCAATACGATTTGTGCCCACACCAATGTAAAGGCGTACAAACCAACCAAGGGAAAAATGTTTATCTGCCAACCAAAGCCACCGCGATCTTGATAAAATATTACCGCCGGAGTGATTAAGGCAACACCATAAATTAAAAATAACAATAACCGGGTTGGCCATTTCCACCAACCTTGTGTCATAGGGTTTGAAGTGGTCAGGCGAGCTAATGTTTGTTTAGTACGTTGCAATGTAAAGTTCTTCGACACTATTTCCTGACTGATTAGCTGCGCCGCTACGGCACTGCCCACCATACCATTTCCAGAAAATCCACAGGCCAACCACACCTGTTTTGGATAATAGGGATGCGGCGTAATATATGGTAAACCATCACTAGTTTCAAACAAACTGCCCGACCAGCGGTGCGTGACAGTAAAATTTCCTGATAAGTTTTGTTTTGCCCAATCTTCTAACTGCTGATATGGAGTCTGCGCCGGTTGTGGCTGCCAACCATATCGATCCGCACCACCTAAAATGATGGTGCGCTCATTTACCTTGCGATAATAATGATACGGCTCAGCACTGTCCCAAAATTGCCCATCCGCCAAGGTGACAGGTTTATCATACTGTAAGGCAATCACATAGGATAATCTAGTTTCAAATAAATGATGCCATTCCGTCAGTGTGGCCGGTAAACCTGTGGTGACAATAACTTTCTGTGCAGTAACTTCCCCCTCACTAGTATTTACAAGTACGTTTTTTTTATTTACTTTTATACCAGTAACAACTGTCTGTTCGTAAATTTGTAATTTTTTGGCTAAGGCAAAAATGAATTTACGAATGTGCCATGAGCCTTCTTGATTAAATTGTATATTATTATCTTTCCATTCCGCCTGGTGATCAAGTTGTTTAACAATATTCCATTCAGCGAGCAAAGCGGCACTGTTTGGTATATTAGAATAATGCCGTGACGGTGCAGACATAAAATCACAGTCGATCTGTTCAGCTTGAATGAGTTTAAATAATAATTTCTGCGCGGCACTATAGGTTTCATAAATATCTCTCACCCGATTAATACCATATTTAGTGGTTAATTTTACTATGTCAGTATCTGGAATACGATTCAAAAAAGCCGTGGTAAATCCTGTATCACCGGTACCAATATGGTTTTGTTCCAACACAACAACAGTTTTGCCTTGTTTGGTTAAAAGATAGGCGGTCAATATACCGGACATGCCCCCACCGACTACAACTACATCAACAGTTTTATCACCCGTCAATTTTGGAAAGTGTAATTTATCTGGTATGGCTTCAAACCAGTAAGATGGATAATTCATTAATGGCTCGTAATAATAATTTCTGTTCGGCTTGTTGGACGCGGGCTTTAAGAGTTTCTGGAGTATCATCTGGTAGCACCGGCACGGCTTCTTGACCATAGATCGGGCCGGCATCCACCTCGGTTGTGACATAATGTAAAGTACAACCGGTGACTGCGTCTTTATTCTTTAATACTTCGGCATGTATGTTCATGTTCATACCACCGGCATATTTAGGTAGTAATGAAGGATGAATATTTAATATTTTATGCTCAAATTGTTTTATAAAATTAGGTGATAAAATTTTCATGAAACCAATCAATAAAATCAAATCAACCTGGCGTCTTTTTAAGACTACTAAGGCTTGCTCTTCAAAATTATCCTCAAACGATAAAGCCTCGACCCCAGCTTGCCGAGCTTTATCTAAAATACCGGCTAACGGTTTATTGGATAACACCACCACAATGTTAACCTTAGCATCAAGCAAAGCCTGAAGATCGGCGCCTTGGGTTGAACCAAGCACAGCAATATTAAGCATAACGAATGGTTTTTAACATTTGCACACGGCTAGAAACTAAAGCGGCTGTACCAATATCCGCTCGATGGAAAACAGGCCCAGTAATTTTTTTAATTTCTTGCTCTACTTTTATCTCAGCTTCAGCCAAAGTAGTACCGGTAGATACTAAACCGATCGCGCGTGAACCAGCCAGCTGTAAACCTTGGGTGGTAGTATTGACCGCTCCATAAAACAGCTGCACTTGTTTAGTATCAACTCGCGACACATCAATCAATTGATCCTTAACCGGATGCTCTGGATACCCGGCTGGTACAACATATTTACACACTGACGCTAATGGTAAAAATTTTACCGTCAGTCGATCTAACGATCGATTAACAATGGCTTGGGTAATAGCAATGAGCGGTGTATCTAACAACGCCAGTAAGTTCATCACTTCAGGGTCACCAAAGCGTACATTATATTCGATTAAACGAACACCGTCGCGTACGGCCATAAAACCACCATACAGAATTCCTTTATATTCTTCGCCGCAATCTTCTTGAATAGCCTGAATTGTTTTCTCATTAATCTGCTGGGCAAGTTTAATATCATGTTCATTAAGAAATGGCAGACTATGATTAACATCGGTATAAGACCCCATGCCGCCAGTGTTTGAACCTAAGTCGCCTACCTGCGCTCGTTTATGATCTTGCACAGCCGGCATATGGATTAAATGTTTTCCATCACAAAAACTCATTAAAGAAAATTCTTGCCCCACAAGCTTTTCTTCAATAACAACTCGCTCACTGCCAGTTGAAAATAATTCTGTACAATATTGTAGTGCCTCTTCACGAGTTTTAAGTTGCTCCCCCAGCACCCGCACACCCTTACCGCCAGTTAAACCATCCGGTTTAATCACCACATTATCATGATACGACCACATGTAGTCACTAATACCATCTAATGTGGTAAATACTTTAAAAGCCGGTGAAGCGTTAATATCATATTTTTCCAATAACTTCCGGGTATAGGCTTTGGATGATTCCAGTTGAGCTAATTCTTGGGTTGGCCCAATACAGGCAATCCCAAACGCCTCTAAAGCATTCACTAGACCACTTGCTAAAGGTGCCTCTGGCCCAATCCAAACTATCGTGACATGTTGTTCTTGGCACCAAGTCAGCACCGCCGTGACATCATTAACATCACCTAACATAACCGCCTGACAGAGTTGTTTCAAACCAGGATTATCAGTTGCACCAAAATTGAATAATATTACATCCGGTTGTTGCGCTAATTTCCAGGCCAGCGCATGTTCTCTGGCACCACTCCCAATAATGGCAACATTTATATTCATGATTTATCGCGTAAGCGTTGTTGCTCAATTTTGCGTAACACCGCTGGTGTGACGTCTGGGGTAGGATACTGTTTGGTCCAACAGGCGGTACAGAAATCTTGCGCCGGACCTTTGTCTATTTTTACCGCCTCAATTAAATCAGCAATGGTTTGATAAAGTAAAAAATCTGCCCCAATATATTTACGAATCGCTTCAATGCTGCCGCCCACTTGGTTAGCCACTAATTCTTGTCGCGTGGGCATATCGACGCCATACACACACGGTGATATAACCGGTGGTGCCGCTGATACCATATAAACTTTTTTAGCCCCAGCCTCGCGCAACATTTTAATAATCTCCCGCGAAGTATTACCGCGCACAATACTATCATCCACTAACAAGACATTCTTCCGGCGAATTTCTAAAATCTGCGGGTTTAACTTTCTCCGGACAGATTTTCTTCGATTACCAGACATAATAAAAGTACGCCCAATAAATTGATTCTTATATAAACCCTCACGGTAGGTTAAGCCTAACCTCTGTGCTAATGCTAGAGCCGCCGTATTAGAAGTAGCCGGAGCTGGCACTACTACATCTATTTTTAAGTCTGCTAAATACGGTTGTAAGCGATCGGCTAATTTTTCTCCCATGCGTAACCTAGCTTTGTAGACACCAATATTATTTTGAATTGAATCTGGCCGAGCAAAATAGACATACTCAAATAAACACGGTTTCCATTTACCCGGTGTCACCACGCTACGATGCAGTTGATGATGTTCATCGATATATACCACCTCACCCGGTTTGACATCATCGATATATTTAAAATCCAACATCGTAAACATCACCGACTCAGATGCCACAATGTATTCCACGTACTTACCGCGCCCGCGTTTACCAATCATCAAAGGACGAATCCCTAATGGATCACGCCAGGCCACCATCCCATGATCGGCAATACAGGCTATGGCTGAGTAGGCACCGTGACAGCGTTTGTGTACGGCACGCACTGTTTGATAAACCTGTTCAACCATGGAACCATCGGCTCGTTTCATCAATTCCTGAGCAAACACGTGTAACATGGCTTCAATATCACTGTTGGCATTAAGATTAACTAAATCTTCGGTTCTTAATTCTTGTTTAAGAGCGGCGAAGTTAGTGATGTTACCATTAAACACTAGGCTAATGCCGTAGGGCGCACTAACCGTAAACGGAGCCGAATCTTCCATGGACATACCGCCAGCGGTAGCATAACGAATAAACCCTAACCCCATATGACCACGCAACCGCTGAATCGTAGAGAGATGAAACACGTCACGCACTAAACCCAAAGCTTTTTTGGTATGGAACTGACCATCGTATGTCACCATCCCGCAGGCATCATGGCCACGATGTTGCAAACCAATCATGCCGTCGTATAAATCCAGATTAACTGAAGTATTTTTTTTACCGTAGATACCAATCACTCCGCACATGTTACAGTTTGGCTAGTTGTTTAGATAAACCGCTGTAGTTGGCGGGCGTGAGTTTTTTTAAATTTTGTTTTGTCACAGTTGGGATATCTAGTTGATCGATAAACATGTGTAAAGTCATCTTATCAAGTTGCTGACCTTTCGTTAAACGTTTAAGTTGTTCATAAGGTGTGGTTTTACCTAATTGACGCATCACTGTTTGAATTGGTTCAGCTAACACTTCCCAATGTTGGTTCAACTCATGCTGTATAGCCGGTTTATTGGGCTCAACCCGCGTCAGTGCTTTTATGGTATTACGCACGGCTAATAAACTGTGCGCGACCGCGACACCCTGGTTGCGCAAAACCGTACTGTCGGTTAAATCGCGCTGCAAACGAGAGATGGGTAATTTTTCGGCGAGATGATTTAATAAAGCGTTGGCCACACCGGCATTACCTTCACTGTTTTCAAAAAATATCGGATTGATTTTATGTGGCATCGTCGACGAACCAATTTCTCCGGTAATGTGTTGTTGCACAAACAAGCCACGAGCCATATACAACCACATATCTTGATCCAAATCTTTGATAATAGAATTTATTAAACTAATAATATGATACGTTTCCACCAATCGATCATGTGATTCAATCTGAGTGGTGACTGGATTAAATTCTAAACCCAAACTCTGGACAAATTTTTTACTAAATTTTAGCCAATTTATTTTTGGATAGGCAACGTGGAGAGCTGCCCAGTTACCGGTGGCTCCACTAAACTTACCAAATTGTTTGATCTGCCGTAATTGATCATATTGCCGTTGCAGGCGTAAGACAAATACATTTAGTTCTTTACCTAAGGTAGTGGGTGTGGCGGCTTGGCCATGGGTTAAGCTCAATAAGGCTAAACTGGCATTATGCCGCGCCGCTTTTTTTAGCTGGTAAATTAAATTTTTTAAAGCCGGCAGATACACCTGCTTAAGACTATCACGCAACATTAAACTATAAGCCAGATTATTTATGTCTTCGCTGGTTAAACCAAAATGAATCAATTCTAAACGATTCTTTAAACTAGTTTTAGCCAGCTGATTTTTTAAATAATACTCAATGGCTTTAACATCATGGCGCGTGGCTTGTTCGATGGTTTTTATCTGCTCAAGTTGCCGATCAGTCACTGTTATGTCCTGTAAAAACCTAGCCTCGGCTTTACTGAGTTTGGCCACTGTTTTGGTGAGAGCAATAAAATACTGTAGCTCTATCCGGACGCGATAGCGCATTAAAGCCGCTTCAGAAAAAAATGGCCGCAACACCGCTAAATCGTCGGCGTAACGACCGTCGCTTGGGCTGATGGCGTGTAAAGTAGACAGTTCTCCCATAAGGAGTCTTATTCTACCAGAATCGCCGATACTTGGCTAACTCTTGTTCAAGCTGCACCCGCCGCTGCTGGAGTCGATTATAATCCGCCTGCGCTTCTTTAGTTTCTACGAGTAAATTTTGGCTAACAAACCGATCAATCTCCTGTTTAATTTTAACCATCTCTCCCTTCACCGCATCTATCCGTCCGGTCAGTTCTTCAACCTTTTGTTTGGCTTCACTGGGAAGCATTTTAATAGTTTTTAATTATTTCATCAGACAATTCTACTGGCAGAGTTGTTTCAGTATAAGTTGTACCTTTCACATAACCAGATGATTTATCAGCTGATACTATCGTATATAATGATTTTCCTTCCTTATTTGTCCGTGTCCCGACACTAACTATTACCCTACCTTTACGACCTAAATTTATCTCGACATTATCCGGTGAAGTTTCAGGTTTTTTATTTAATATCTCATTTTGTAATTTAGTTACATTTCTAGCCGCTTCTTTGGCATCGGACATATCTTTAGTTATAGTCGACACTGTTTCACCTTGAGCGGCAACTGTTTGATCTAACCCTTGTTTTAACTCAAGTGGCAAATCCGTTAAGTCACGTCTGAATATTTGCCCAACTGTAACAATATTATCTTCATCAGATGATACTACTTCAGCTACTTTCCAACCTTTATTTGGTTTAGCACTATCAACGTACTCAAATCTAACTACCGAGGTTGTTTTCTTTTTTTCATCAGATACAGCCAAGGCACCTGGTTTTTGATATAAAGAATATAAATCGGCCATTTTTAATATATCTTCTACTCCAAAATTTTGTTGAAATCTAACAAAATTTTTATCGACTAGTGCACCCTCCGCTACAGATTTAGGACTAAGTAAAAAATCCATGACGGGTTTAAAATGATTTCTAGTTGCAGCCAACTCCTCTTTAACAGCAGCCGGTGAGTCATCACCCATTCTAACTTCATCTTGTACTAATTTATTCCATCTATTTTGTACAGCGTCTAAGATAGCCGGTGTCGCTTCTCTATACACATCATCAACATTACTATTATCCAGGACTTGATCGTGTGGATTGTAATACATAACTTTTCCATTTTCCACACGAAAATCCAATTCACTAATATCAACCCGAGTCGGCTCAGTTTCTCTGCGTGCTATAGGAATATGTGCTTCTTGGGCTACCATAAATAAATGTTTATTAAACTAATAAATAACTATTATTGTTTTTGAGTTTACTAGAAAAAATGCGAAAAGTCAAGCTAAAATAAAGCCTGCAAACTAGCTGACGAATTTACTTTGGCTTTCAATACAATGGCAGTGAGTTGTTTTATTACTACATTATTATTTATTCTATGCAATTTTATGGCTTGTCTTTTAGCTGAAGTAGACAACATTTCACCTTTAGTTAATATATGATCAACTGATAATGATAGTGAGGATAGTTTAACTGTTGTGTTGTAACGTGTGGCGATAACTATTTCTTCAGTGGTATCGTTATAAAAATTATAAACGAGTAGTTTACTGTTTTGTTGCGCTTGACCACGAATGGTTATCTTTTGTATTACACTACCATTGGCTATGTCGATTAATTCCACAACTCGACCAGTTTTGTTTAAAGCAATAATATAGTTACCATCATTAATTAAGGCAGCCACTGGTTTACCAACTCCAGAAAAAATCTTAAACGTGGCCGTTGTGCCATCTGCATAAGTAATAATGATATTTCCATTATTCAAAGTGGTAACACTAGCTGCCGTGTCTGACACGACCGGAATTTCTGGCTCTGGTGTTGGCTCTGGTGTTGGCTCTGGTGTTGGCTCTGGTGTTGGCTCTGGTGTTGGCTCTGGTGTTGGCTCTGGTGTTGGCTCTGGTGTTGGCTCTGG